>JBIILW010000126.1:0-5791 GCA_044338265.1 Bacteroidia bacterium
CATTAACGGAATGGAACGTTTCACCATTGAAAAAATAAGGGTAAATACCACCTATTCTATTGGCGGATTTCACCCAACACAAGCACAGTTAATTTCTACTTCCATGATCATTGTTGGCGCATTGATGTTCTATTATTTTTATACTAGGAAAACAGCAGCTGCTGCTCCTGTAATCTCGAACGGGGCCAGTTCGGATTTGTAATCCGAACTATTTACTGTAAGGATTTGTAATCTGTATTCCACTGTGTCAATCAAAAGCAAATTTTTAAAAAGGCTTTTATTTTTTTGCATTGCAAATGCTTTTAATATGAAGTGCGGTTTGCAAAACCGCACTGGCAGTCTATCTTTCAATTCAAAAGCAGTATAAAAAATTATTGATGCTTATAAAAAGCTTCAGCTACTAATAAATCTTCGGGAGTAGTAATTTTTATGTTTTTGTAATCACCAGGAATCAAGTTAATGGCATGTCCGTTTGCTTCTAACACACTGGCATCATCGGTAAAGTTAATATGGTCTTGTGCTTGGTAAGCTTCTTTAATGATGTTGCATTTAAAAGTTTGAGGCGTTTGAATCAAAAAATAAGCATCACGGTTTACGTTTTTGTTACCTAATAAATCTACTTTTCTAATGGAATCTTTTAAGCGAACTGCGGCTACAGCATTGCCTTTTTGGGCAGCTACATCAAAACTATTATTAATTATTTCAGTAGTTATAAATGGCCTCACTCCATCGTGAATGGCTACTAAATCTTCCTCATTGCAACGCAGCAAACCATTTTGAACTGATTCAAATCGGGAAGCACCACCAGCCACTATTTGATGTGGTAAATTGAAAGAAAATTCAGTACACAATTCTTTCCAAAATTCAATTTGATTTGGTGGTAAAACCACAATAATATTAGAAACATTACATTGATCAAATGCTTCAATAGTGTGTATCAATATTGGCTTTCCAGCTAATAAAATAAACTGTTTTGGCATATCAGATTCCATTCTGGAACCATTGCCACCGGCTACAATTAAAGCTGTTTTTTTCATTAAAAATGAATGTTTAACTATTTATATTTTTGAAAACAAAAGTTTGTAATAAATTGAATTTGTATGTTAAAAAAAAATATAAAAAAACCACATATAAACTCAAAATATGCTGTTAAAAGCTATGTTTTCTATGTTTCTATGTGGTTTATATTTTCTTTAATTAATTTTTTTACTTCAATTCAAAATCAACAGCGCCAATTTTAAATCCATCAGCAAATAATTCTGCTTTGTATTTACCAACGTTAAACTCTGTTCCTTTTGCCCAATAAATACTTACATCTTGCGCTTCTTGAGTAAATTCTACAATCTTCTTTTGAGTATACAATGAAGCTTCACCCTGATAGTTAAAAGTAGCTGTTCCCGTAACTTGGTTATACAATGTGGTTCCATCTAAACTGGTAATTTTTAAATAAACTTCCTTTTTACCTTTTTCTGCCACATAGTTTTCGGCTATTTTAAAAGTCAATTTTATTTGTTCTACTTGTTTGGCTTTCATGGTTTCTTTTTCTTTGCCATTGCTGCGCATTTTTATACCTGTTACTATTAGCGCTGAAGTATTTAGTTTAGCTCCAATGGCCACTTTGTTTTTCAAACCAGCATTTTCCATGCTCAAGTTTTCGTTCGAACGTTTTTGATTGTCAATATTGCCTTTTAGTTTATAGTTTTCACGATTTAAAACCACAATTTCACCTGAAAGAGAATCAATTTGAGTCAAGTATTTTTGCTTGTAATAACGCAATTGCTCTATTTCTTCTAATGCTTTTTCTAATGCTCCTTTACTTATTTTATCTTGTGATAAAAGACGCTTAATTTTATCGGCATATACCTTTAAATCATTGTCTTTTTGACTTACCAAACTATCTAATGAAGCATTTTGCCCTTTGTAACTTGCCAACTCAGTATTGGTGATCGTTAATAATGAATCCAACGAACTTTTGGCTTCTTTGGTATCAAATAAAACTTCTTCAGTATCTGCTAATTTTTTATCAGTTTGAAAATAATTATATATAAAAAACCCATTCAAAACGGTTAAAATTCCTACTAATGCCCAAGGTATGAAAATTGCTAAGCGATTTCTTTTTTCTTTATTTTCTTCCATATCGTACAAAAGTATAAAAAAAATGGTATCAAATGTTGAATATGGAAAACTTGATTATAACTAATTTGATAATTGGTTTAAAAGTTCCTTGAAGTAATTTGCACTGAAGCGCAATCTGCTTCCATACCAACTAAACATTTCACCGTCTACCAATATTATTTTTGCCAATGGCAATAAGTTTTGTAACTCACTTATATGCTTTTGTTTAAATGGATAAGGCTCACTTGAAAGGAAAATAATTGCTGGATTCTTATCAATGATATCATTTTCAGTTACGGTAGCATATCTCTCTAAATTTTTAGCAAATACATTTTCAAAATTCAATGTTTCAATTAAATGATTGATAAAAGTATTTTTTGCAGCCACCATGTATGGTTTTCGCCAAATAAAATAAGCTATTTTCAGGCTATTTTTATGCTCATTAACTTTTGTTTTTAATTGGTCAAAATCCGTTTTTATTTCATGAATGATTGCCTCAGCTTCATTGGTTTTGTGAACCATTTCAGCTATTTTTTGCATCATTTCATATGCATCGTTCAAGGTATAAATATTACTCATCCAAACCGGAAAATGCTGCATTAAATATTCAATTTGACTTTGTTCATTTTCCTCTTTATTGCCTATAATTAAATCGGGCTTTAGCTGCGCAATTACATCTAATTTTAAGTTTTTTGTGCCGCCAATCATAGTATTTTGCTTTCGCATTTGTTCAGGATGAATACAAAATTTTGTTTGTCCAATGATTTCATTTTTTAATCCCAAATCGTATAAAAATTCTGTTTGTGATGGAACCAACGAAATGATTCGTTTTGGAGGAAATTGAACGCTTATTTCGCGATTCATTTGGTCGGTAAATATTTTTACGGTCATTGTTTTATTGTTTTAAAAATACTTATGCGTTAATTGCAATACAAATGTATTCAAATTTTAAACAGCACCATATTATTTTAGGACTTGAAAAGTAGTAATTTATATAATTTTATAATCACCTGTTTGCTTTTTATGGCCATGATTTTGCCACGTTTTAACGGTAATCAATTGATTGTAAAACAAGCGCCTTATGATGCAAAATATTTTGAAAATTATGTAGAATATTTCAGAGGAAATTCATTGGAATTAGCATTACGACCGGCCACTAACTGGAGATTCTTGGTTCCATTAATGGCTAGTTATTTGCCTTTTTCTGCGCTTACCTCCATTAATTTAATCAATGCTTTGTTTTTAGCTTTTGGGTTGTTTGTTTTTTATCATGCTTTGCAATTATTAAACATTCCAAACAACAAAAAATGGCAATCTATTTGGCTGTTTTTGTTTTCATTTCCCATGTTTTATTATGCCAGCATAGCTTATGTTGATACTGCGCTGTTTTTATTTATTGCAATCAGTATTTACGCTACTTTTAAACAACAAGCATGGTTGTTTGCATTGGCTATTTTATTGGGATTATGTGTGAAAGAAACCATTGCCATCAGCATTCCTTTTTACTTGTTTTATCATTTTAAAAGCAACAATAAAAATGCGGTTTTTGTAACTTTAATTACATTTGTTTTATATTTATGTGGAATTTATTTAATTAGAAAGTACGCACCCATTTCGTTAGAAACCACCCGTAATAATTTTTGGACTTTTAATTTGGAAAGTGCTTCCATTAATTTTCACCGATTTCATTCTTGGTTCAGTGTAATATTAAGTTTTGGCTTGGTTGGCTTATTGTTTTTCAAAGAATTATTTTCTAAAACCTTTCGTCAAATTATTAGAAATCCTTTGTATTTAGCTTGTTTAGCAAGTATTGGCAGTGCAATTATTTTATATTTCCTTTCTTATTTTTCCACCATTGCCGATGGCAGAATCATTTGGCTTTCCTATTTTTACATGCTAATGATAGTTGTTAGTTGTCCGTTTTCAGTTGAGAGTAAGTTTTCTAATACCTGACAACTATTAACTATCAACCATCAATTAAACTACATTCTTGGTCTCCAGGCTATTTCAGCAGCACCTGAATCAATGACAACTTTGCGAGAAAGCATGAATAAATAATCACTCAAACGATTTAAATATTTTGGAACTATTGGATTTACTTCTGTTTCAGTAGCCAAATGAACCACTAATCTTTCTGCTCTGCGGCAAATACAGCGTGCCACATGGCAATGAGAAGCAACAATATTGCCGCCTGGCAAAACAAAACTTTTCAATTCAGGTAAAGTTTTATCCATTGCATCCATCTCATTTTCGAGTAATTCAATGTCTTTTTCAAAAATATCGGGAACTTTCATTTTACTCTTTTCAGGATCACTTGCCAAAAGACTACCAATAGTAAATAATCGGTCTTGAATTTCAGCTAATATGGCTTGAAATTGGGCATTTGTTATACTATCTTTTATTAAACCTATGTATGAATTTAATTCATCAACGGTGCCATAGCTTTCTATTCTTAAGTGAAATTTGGGAACTCTAACACCACCAATTAAAGAGGTTTGGCCGGTATCGCCAGTTTTTGTATATATTTTAAACGACATAATTATACTTAATTACAAACTTCAAGCAATATAGTTTTATTTATAATTTTGAAAAATAAAAAACGAAAAGCAAATTTGCATTTTTACTGAAAATAAAAGTCCTTATATGAAAAACATAGAGTTAGAAAGATTACAATCAAATTTGATAGATTTAGAAAAGCAATTTGATGATTTGGATATCAATGAGTTTGAGGAGCGCTTGTTAAATATTCAAGATGAAGTGATTGCTTTTAAAGAAATGTGTTTGCCTGCAGAAGTTAACTCATTTGATTCTCTTTTAAAACGCATCAAAACCATCAAAAAGGAAAATAATTTTCATGAAGAACAAAGTGAAAAGGACCGCATGTTTCCTAATTTGAACAATACTTTATTAAATGATGACTTGCAACTTGAGGATGAATTTGAGGATGATTTTTAAAACATAAAAAAAGCCTTTGAATAAATTCAAAGGCTTTAGTACCCGGGGCGGGAGTACTTTGAAATAGCTTTATACCTACTATTTACAGTAAATACAATGGATTTAAGGCTTTTATTGAATATAGGTTTTAGTAAAAAAAGACTTGTTTTAGTGCTATTTGTACAGTACTTTTGTACAATACTTTTTAAACATAAAATGAAAACAATTAACACCTATTACTACCTTGCTAATCCTAGTGCTAAGAAGAAAACTACTTTAATGATTCAAGTGGCAAAATCGAAAGAAAGATTAAGGTTTTCTACGGGTATTTGTACAATAGTTTCTGATTGGGATAAAAAAACACGTAAAAGTAAAGTAGCTTCTGTAAACAAGAAAATAAGGGAAATTGAAGCTAAAATTGAGGATTACGATAATGAATGTCAATTACTGGGAAAGGAGATTGATTTAGGCGAGCTTGCTGATAATTTTAGAACCAATCCTAATACTCCCACTAAAAAAAAGTTATTTGTTGATTATATTCAAATGTACTATGATGCCAATTTAAATACAAAAGCAAACAATACAATTAAGAAATATAAAACCTTAATAAATTTTATAACTTTAAATTTCCCTGATTATACTATTACTGATATTGATTCAGAATTTGCTGGAAAACTTAAAAAGTTATGTTTAGAAAAAAATGAAGCGGACAATACTTTAAATAAAAGATTTCAATTAATTA
>JBIILW010000127.1:0-5777 GCA_044338265.1 Bacteroidia bacterium
AACAAAAATATTACTGGCTTTTTTTGTTTCATGAACTCCTCTATAAATTAAAGCGGTAATGGCTAAAACAATGGCAACCGCTGGCAAATCGAAAATTAATTTCAAACCACCAATACTTGGTGCAGATTGCCATGCGCTATATTGTTCAGTTAAAGCAAAAGTTAATTTTTCATTTTTGCTTAAAAGCAAACTTGCATTTTCAAAACCGGCTTTTGCAGTTAAATAATCCATGGTTAAATAATCGGGAATATGAATATTTAAACCGCCTAATAAACCCGTAAAATAATCGCTCCAACTAATAGCCACTACAATGTTTCCTATACCATATTCTAAAATTAAAGCCCAACCAATTATCCATGCTATAATTTCACCAAACGAAGCATAAGCATAAGTATAAGCACTTCCACTAATTGGAATTGAAGAAGCAAATTCAGCATAACTCATGGCCGAAAAACCACAAGCAATAGCAGTAAATATAAACAATAAAATAACTGCTGGACCACCCATAAAACTAGCATTTCCTATGGTACTAAAAATTCCTGCACCAATAATAGCAGCAATTCCCATGGCTGTTAAATCACGTAAAGTTAATGTTTTATGTAGTTGATGGCTGCCATGTTCAGCTTTGTTGGCTTCAATTAAAATTTGTGATACATTTTTTTTTCTGAAAAGTTGTTTCATACTTCAATTTATAAATTGGAATAAAATTTTATACCCATGCAATTATACCAAGATATACATGTAAAACAAGGTGGAGTTTTGGAATGATTTGAAGAAAGCGAACAATAAATTAGTTTTCCATTATAAAAATGTTCAAAATAAATGTTTTAGCTTTAAAAAGTTTTACTTTAATTCGTAAAATAAGATGAGCGCAGAACAAAAATTTCATCAGGCTGTAAAAACAACCATAAAAAACACTGAATTGCAAGCCAGAACAATGGCAGCTGCAATGCAGCAGCAGCATGCCATGAATGGAGCCATCAAACAGTTTTCAAACCTTGATTTAGCGCGTAATAGAGCCAAATACATTAAGTGGCGTGTAAATGAAAATCTAGATAAATATTTGATAGATTTTGAAGCCAATTTGATGCGAAAAGGGGGGAAAGTTATTTGGGCAGATACTGCTCAAACAGCTTTAAATGAAATTGAACAAATCATCAAAAAAAATCAAGCTAAGCAAATTGTTAAGTCAAAATCGTCCATTTGTAACGAAATTGGATTAAATGAATTCATTCGTTCAAAAGGTTATCAATTATTTGAAACTGATTTAGGCGATTTTATTATTGATGGTTTCAATGAAAAGCCATTTCATACTGTGTTACCCGCAGTACACAAATCAAAGCAAGAAATAAACAATTTACTGAACCAAAAAATCAGTTCTTCACTCGACATTGAAGCACATGAAATGATGGGTGATGTAAGGGAATACATGCGCGCTAATTTCTTTAAAGCTGATATTGGCATAACAGGTGCTAATTTTTTAATAGCCGAAAATGGAATGGCTTGCATAACCGAAAACGAAGGAAATGTTAGGCTTACAAGTACGTTTGCAAAAACCCATATTGTAGTTGCTGGAATTGATAAAATGCTTCCAACTTTACAAGACGTTGATTTATTTTTTTCACTATTAAGTAGTTATGGAACGGGCCAAAAACTAAGCACTTATAATTCTATCATTGGTCCAAAAAACAGCGATGAACATGACGGACCAAGTGAGTTTATAGTAATTTTAGTTGACAATGGGCGTAGTAATATTTTGGCTTCACATGATCAACGTGAGGCATTAAGTTGTATCAAATGTGGCGCTTGCCATTTTGTTTGTCCGGTGTTTACTAATATTGGCGGACATGCATACGGAAGTAATTATACAGGTCCTATTGGTGCTATTACTGAACCACTGGCTCATGGTTTAAAAGAAAATATTCACTTAAGTAATGCCAGTACAAGTTGCGGAAAATGCAATGATGTATGTCCGGTTAAAATAGAAATTAGTAACCAAATAATTAGAAACAGAAGAGATGCGGTGAATCTTGGCGCAGAATCTACTAGTGAAAAATTAGCTTGGTACACTTGGACAAAAGCCATGCTTAGTCGTAAAAATTTAAACCGCTCCGCTAGTTTAAAAAACTTTACATTTAAGCAACTTTATAAAAATAATTGGGGGCCAGAAAGAGAATTTCCGAAAATAGAAGAAAAGTCTTTCAACCAATTATGGCGGGAGAAATTTGGTGGCGTTTAATATTTTATAAAAACAGAAAAACACCAATTTTTTATTATTTCATTACTTATTATATTTAATGATTACTTCGAAATGAAGCTAGTCAAAAATTTCTTTCATTTTTTATGACAAATGTTTGTTATTTCATTTTTTTATATATGTTTGTTATATAAAAAATATAAAAATGGAAAATTTTGAAGTTGAAATCATAGATGCTAAAATTATAGCCGATAACAATAAAAAAGAAATTTCGGAAAGAAGAACTAAAAGAGGCTTTAAATTTATGGCACTTGGAGCTATTATTTTACTTGGTGGCTGCATCAGCAATTTAATAATGCCAAGCATGAATGACACTTACAATTATATACTTTATGGAGTTACTTCCATTGGTGCAAGCATTGTTTTTTATGGTTTGTATTGTGTATTGGAATAAAAATATTAAGCAACAAAAAAAGCTCCAAATTGGAGCTTTTTTTGTTTGAGGTATCGATCAGATTCGAACTGATGTACAAGCTTTTGCAGAGCTTTGCCTAGCCGCTCGGCCACGATACCTTTATGCGATTAGGGGTGCAAATATAAAAAAATATTTTACTTCACCGCATTTTTTATCACTTGGAAAAACTTTAAAACTTATTTAGCTGATAAGGAGCTAATTTGCTTACAATTCTTTTATTTTATACAATACAGGTTTGCTCGGACTTGCGTCACTTTCAAAGGAAGCAATTTGTAAATTCAATAAATAAAAGCCATCTGCAATTTCATTATTTACAAAAATTAATTCTGAAATGGTAGCATCTAATTTAGTATTGTTGGGATATTGCCAAAAAGCATGATGAGTTGCCAAAGCACCACCATCTTCTTCCCTATCTACTGAGGGTAAATCGACTAACAAATGTTTGACATTTTGATTAGCCAAAAATTCGCCTAATGCTGGCTCCAAATAAGTAGGATTATTCCCTGAATATTGATTTATTTTCTTTGAATCGTTATTGGGTAAAGTACGAATGATTACTGCATCAGCCAATGAATTATAATGCTTTACAATGCTTTGTTGAGTTACTATATTATCGCCATTTTCAAATTGTTGCGGTAGCACAGAAATAACTTGCGCAATGGCAAAAAAATTCTTTAATGTTTGATTGATGGTAATTCGCTCTTTACTGATATGTCCAACGCATTCGGTATGTGTTCCATTTCCGTGCGCATTCAGTTTCAAATTTTCACAGTTACAAGCTCCACCTTCTAAAACTGAACCTACAAATGTTCCAACTTTTACTGGCTCAAATAATGGATTATCGATGTAAAATGCATTCGGATTTTGAGCGCCACTAAACAAAGGAATCGACAAATCGAAAGGCATTGACAAATTAGCTTCGTAATTTTTTTCTTTGTGCTTAAATTGAATAATCATAGCTTAAATTTCTTTATAAAAATGTAATTATTTATCTTCTATGTCCAATGCAAATTGATGGCAAACTTCTTTGATAGTTTGTTCAACAGGCTTAAAATTAAAGTTTAAAGCCAAACATATTTTACTGTTATTATAAAAATATTGCTTTTGCGAAGCACGAGCAGTTTCTTTGGTTAAACTAAATTTTGAAAGTTTTAACAGCCTAACAATGGCAAATAAACGCCAAGCAATTTCGCCCATCAATGGAGTAATTAAAGTTTGTGGTGCTTTTACACCTAAGTGCTTTGCAATGCTGTAAAACAATGTTTTTATGCTGATACTTTCGCTACATAAAATATAGCGTTGTCCAAATATGTTTTGCTCCATTAATTGATAACAAACCTTGCTAATATCTTGCACATCTACATATCCATTGATTCCATTGGTATAAAAAGGCAAACCTTTATAAACCGAATCAAACAAAACAATGGAACCTTTGGTAAAATCACCATATCCCAAAATAACACCCGGATTAACAATACAAACGTTTAACCCTTCTTCTTTTCCCCGCCAAACTTCCATTTCGGCTCGGTATTTACTAATGGCATAATTGCTGTTTAATTTGCTGTTTTCCCATTTGCAATTTTCGTCAATGGTAGCGCCATTAACACTTCTTCCAATGGAAGCAATTGAACTAATAAAACAAAATTTTTCAACCTTATGGAGCAAAGCTAAATTCACCATATTTGCAGTGCCTTCAATATTGGTTTTTTCCATTATTGATTTATCGGCTTGCGAAAAACTTACCATTGCAGCGCAATGATAAACTTCAGTAACATTTAAAAATGCAGATTCCAACTCTGGAATATTTAAAATATCGGCTTCTGTCCAAACAATTGTTTGAAATAATGCTTCTTTTGCTTGCGAATCATAGTGTTTGAAATAATAATTAAATATTTTTTCAAATTCAGCCAAACTAGCTGTACTGCGCCTCATTAGCTTAACTTTTTTGCTATGCAATAGCAAATTACAAGCTATATGAGCTCCTAAAAATCCTGTTGAACCGCTTACTAAAATCACTGTTTGTGGATATGTTTATTTTATATGCCAACAAATTAATGATTTTTGAAGCAAATAGTTATTACTATTTTTAAATAAAATAAAATTATAAAAATCATGGAGTTTTTAAAGCCAATACCAAATCATATCATTGATCAATTAAAAATCAATTGTAGCCAAAGAAGTATTTATTATGCTACCACATTTGTAAGTGAAACAATTGAAAATTTAGCTAATTATCAATTAGCCATTATTGGTGTTTGTGACGACAGATTGCGTTCTAATTTTGCAGGTTCATCAAAGGCTGCAGATGCTATTAGATTGGAATTTTATCAATTAATAAAACACCGAAATGATATACAAATGATTGATTTAGGAAATATTGTATCGGGAAACACCATAAGCGATACTTATTTTGCCTTAAAACAAACTATTGCAACGCTTTTAAAACAAAAGGTTTTATGCTTAATTATTGGCGCTAGCGAAGATTTTATTTACCAACAATATGCTGCCTATGAGGAAACACATTTTAACATGAATATATTTATAGCAGATGCGCGAGTAGCTTTAAAATATGATGATGACAATGAATTGCAAAGTGGGTATTTGAGTAGAATAATTGCACATCCTAAAAATTATTTGTTCAATATTGCCCATATCGGGCATCAAAGTTATTTTGTAGAACCTGAAAGTTATGATGCTTTTGAAAACATGAATTTTGATATGTTGAGGTTAGGCCTTTTTAGAAATAAAATTCAAGATATAGAACCATTTTGCAGAAATGCGGATATGATGGCTATAAACATGTCGGCTATAAAAGCAGCCGATGCACATGGTCAAAATTCACCTTCGGCAAATGGCTTTAATGGCGAAGAAGCTTGCCAATTAGCACGATATGCAGGAATGAGCGATGATTTAAAAAGTTTTGGAATTTATAATGTAAATCCAAGTCACGATTTAAACAATTTAACTAGTCAACTTTCAGCACAAATGTTATGGTATTTTATTGATGGTTATAACAATAGAAAAAGCGAATATCCAAATAAAGACAGCAATGATTTTATGGTATATTATACCAGTATTCAAAGCACTTACGACATTACTTTTTAT
>JBIILW010000153.1:0-5199 GCA_044338265.1 Bacteroidia bacterium
AAAACAGAACTCCATATTCCATGTTATCCAGAGGAATTGCGGGAATGAAAGGGAATACGTTGATTATTACTTTACCTGGTTCTACTAAAGGCGCACAAGAATCGATGGATGCATTGTTCCCTGCTATTTTACATATTTTTAGAATCATAGAGGGCGCTCAACATTACTAAAAGAAAAGGCACATAAAAAATATTTTATGTGCCTTTTTGATAAATATTTACTTTTAAATTCAGTAAAAAACTAGTGCTGATGATCGGCACCAAATATTTCTGTTTTATGTCCAAAATGATGAGCAAATTCTCTTATTTCATCCGCAATTTCTTTACCGTTTGTAGCACGTTCATAGGTATCGCCAAGTGTTGCTAAAGTTTGAAACATAAACAAATTCATTTCTTCTACACTCATTTCATTGGTCCATAAATCTATGCGCATGGCATTTTGTTGTAAGCCATCAAACAACGAAAGCATGATAGCTTTAGCAGGTTGTTGACCGTCAAAATCTGCATCATCAGCGTCCCATTTTATCATGGTTGGCATATTCTCAGCATCTATTTCTACATCTATTCTTATTTGTGATTTTTTCATTTTATATTATAAGTTAATTAGGTTGATTGGTTAATTAAGTTGAAATGTAGTTTTAAATTATTGATTAATTCTTTACTTCATACATCAAAAATCATTTTTTAGCTTATGGCTTCAATTAAATCTTGTTTGGTAATAATATGAACTTGATTCATTAAATCTTTTACCAAAACAGCTGCATTGTCTTTTGTTATTAATCGTGAAACCTCTTCCAAACTTGCTTTCGCCTCTACAAATGGAAATGAATTACTCATTACTTCTGCTACTAATTTTTGCTTTAGCTCATGGTTTTCCATGATCATTCCAAACAAAGCGGTATCGGTTAGTGAACCAACAAATGTTTCGTTTTCATTGGTAACAGGTAACTGAGAAATGGAAAATTTCTTCATCATTTGTACTGCAGCACCAACTGTATCTGTTGTTTTAGCTGTTACTAATTTTTGATGTTTATGTGTTTCTATTAAATTTATTGCCCTGGTTTGTTCGGTTAATAAAAAACCTCTATCACGCATCCAATCATCGTTGAACATTTTACCTAAATAACGAGTTCCATGGTCATGAAAAATAACAACAACAACATCATCTTTAGTAAACTTGTCTTTCATTTGTAAAATACCAGCAAGTGCCGAACCAGCCGAATTACCTGCAAATATTCCTTCTTCACGCGGAATTCTGCGAGTCATCATGGCGGCATCTTTATCGGTAACTTTTTCAAAATGATCAATCAAAGAAAAATTCACATTGGCAGGTAAAAAATCTTCTCCAATTCCTTCTGTGATGTATGGATAAATTTCATTTTTATCAAAAATACCGGTTTCCAAATATTTTTTAAATACCGAACCATAAGTATCAATTCCAAAAGCTTTTATATTTGGATTTTTTTCTTTTAAATACTTTGCTGTTCCGCATAAAGTTCCACCTGTTCCCACTCCTACTACCAAATGAGTAATTTTTCCTTCTGTTTGTTCCCAAATTTCAGGTCCAGTTTGCTCATAATGTGCCAAAGAATTTGATAAATTATCATATTGATTAGGCTTCCAAGAATTAGGAACTTCATTGATTAATCGGCTAGAAACTGAATAATAAGAACGAGGATCTTCGGGTTCCACATCAGTAGGACAAACAATTACTTCGGCACCGAATGCTTTTAAAGCATCTACTTTTTCTTTGCTTTGTTTGTCGGTAGTGGTAAAAATACATTTATAACCTTTAATTACAGCGGCTATGGCTAAACCCATTCCAGTATTTCCACTTGTGCCTTCTATAATTGTTCCGCCTGGCTTTAACCTGCCATCTTTTTCAGCGTCTTCAATCATTTTTAAAGCCATTCTATCCTTGATACTATTTCCAGGATTGGTCGTTTCAATTTTTGCTAAAACAGTACAAGGTAAATCTTTAACTATATTATTTAGTTTCACTAAAGGCGTATTGCCAATGGTTTCTAAAATATTATTTTTCCACATGGACGCAAACTTAACATTACTACTCTTGAATACAAAACAATTTGTTCTTAGTAAATTTATTTAAATACTAAACTTTCCACTTTAACAATAATACTTCCACTAAAATAAAAGCCAAAGCTGCCAATAAAAACCAACGCCATAGTTGAGTTCCATGATAGTTTAATTCTATTTCTTTTTGGTGCTTGAGTAAATCAGCAGTTTGAATAATGGCAGCATTTGTATTACTCAAACTATCATCAGCAATGATGTTTAAATTACTTTCATTACGGTTTAAATTAAAGGAAATAGTTGCCAATAAATCCGTTTTATTTTTCTCAAAAACTTGATATGATCCAGCTTGTTTAACGCCTGAAATATTTACTGTACTTTTGCTTTCGTTGTTATTTACATCAAAAGCTATTTCATCTTTTTTATCTTTTAAATAAACTACTTTGCTGTTGGTATTTTTATCAAAAGCATAATTTACAGGTTTATCCATGTTATAATACAATGCGCCACTTTGTTTATTAACCAATGGCAAACGCAACATAAACGGAACAAATAATGCATGTTCTGTAAAATTACTCCATTCGTTTTGTAAAGGTGTACTTAATAAATAAACGCATCCTTTTCCGTACTTCGACTTAAAAATAAATGGAGCATCGTTATTCAATGTGGCAATATGATAACCCTTAATTCCACTATTTAATTGCATCGCATAATTCTTGCTTAAAATAGGCCAATTGGCTATTTCAGGAATTTTACTAAATACATTTTTAAATACATCATCAAAAACATTGATGCGAGAAACTTTTAAAATTTGATTGCTTGCAGCTAATAATTGTGGAGCATTTAATTGCTGTAAAAATGAATTTGTTTTTGGTAAATCAATGGCATTTGCGCTTGGAATGATCAATGCCACACCACCATTATTGATATACTTTTGCAACTCCGTTTGCAATCCACTTGAAATAACTGCTAATTCATTTAAAACAATACACGAAGTATTATTAAACGAACTGTAATCAATGGCATTTGAATTAAATGATTGTAACTTATAATTTTCATCTATGCTATACACATTTTGAATGTATTTATTGGCATTAATGGCAATGATATTTTGATTGCTATAAGCCTTTAAAGTCAAATAAAGCTTGTCATCAAATACCACAGGATTATCCAATAAACTTAATTCTGCTTGGTGATATTGATCATCATTTAAATTAAATTGTAATTGAACTTCAGCACTTGAGTTAGCTTTACAAGTAATATTTGCAATGCCTTTTTGAACATTGTCAATTTTAAAAACTAAAGGAACATCTGTAATTTCAGTGTTCCCATAATTGGAAATTTTTACATATAAAAAAGTATTGGTATTGGGCAAAATAAGCGGCTGTTCAATCCAAGCAGAATCTATACTAATATTATTAGAAACATTGGGTTTTATTTGAATAAAATTTACTTGTAAACTTGTATCAATTGCTGCTAGTTGTTGATATTGATTTTGTTGTAAATCACTAATGATATAAACTATTTTATTACTATTTGCTTCCGCTTCAAATGCTTGTTTTTGCCTTGCAATAATTTTATCAAACTGCTTAGTTTGATTACTTATTTTAACATCATCTAAGTATAATAAAAAATCTTTCTTTTCAATTAAACGCTGATGTTTTCCTTCAAAATCATTTGTTAAAATTTGAAACAAATCATTATCTCCATAATAGGAAACAATGTCTCTGGCTTTATGCCTGGCAACTTCCAACAATTGACCTTCTTTGTTTTGTTGACTCATGCTGAAACTATTGTCAATAAAAACACTTACTACTTTACTGCTTTTATTAATCGTTTTGTTATTCAATGGAATGAATGGCTTTGCAAAAGCAAACACCAAACAAGCCAATGCCAAACAACGAGCAGCTAAAATGATCCATTCTTTTATATTTCGTTGTTTTTGATTTTGTTCAGTAATTTGTTTTAAAAAACGAATGTCACTAAACACAATTTTCTTGTACCTGCGAAGTTGAAATAAATGAATTAAAATTGGAATTGCTATAGCAAAAAGTGCGAATAAAAATGTAGGAAAGGCAAATAGCATTTATACTTTATTGATTAATAATTGTTGAATAATGGATTGAATTTGTTGAGCATTTTCAGCATTGGTAAAATGTTGTGCTAAAATATCTTTTCTTACTGAAATTTCATTAGCATCAAATGTTTTATTTTTTAAATCATTTACCGCTTTTATCATTTCAGCTGAAGAATCCGCAATGGTTACTAAGCTTTCTAAGCCTGTATTTTCAACCATTTTCTTGTTGGCAATAATGAATTTTCCGTTATATAAAACATGTAATAATTTAAGCTTAATTCCAGTAGATTGAAACGTGGGTAAAACATGCATTTGTGCTTTTTGAATAAGCGCTTGCATTTGTTCCTCATTAGGATTTTCTACCAAACTAATATGTTTATATTTTTCTATTAATTTTTGTAATTCAGGCGTGGGATTATTCCCGGAAATTACAAATGGATAATCTATTTTAGAAAAAATTTTATTGATTAAATAATGCGCAGCAACATCGTTTTCATTTACCTTTAAATTACCGTGATACAAAGCATAATTATTGCTTATTAAATCAATATCGAAATTAAAACCATGAAAAACATTTACTAAATGTATGTTATTATAATTAATTGCTAATTGTTTAACATCATTATTTGAAATGGCCAAAACAGCATCAGCAATATGTAAAACTTGCTCATATTTTCTTAATGTTTTGGCTTCAATTTTATAGTAATTATATTTTAAAAAATTACTTTCATTGTGCGCTAATGCTTCATAATAATCATGTTCAATATTGTGCGTACGAACTAACTTAATTCGATGTGTTAAACTGGCATGATTTATAAAATAGGTAGTATGTAAACCCTCAAATAATATAGGTGCTTCGTTGCTTTGCAATTCCCTTAAAAGCTTTTTATGATTACGTGTAAATACTATCATAGGAATATGAAATTTAAGCGGATTTACTAAAATATAATTACGTTTATAAGTAATAATTTGATGGCAATACTTGGTTAACTCCTCTGTAATTTCCCTATCATTGTATTCAAAACAATGCAGCGTAATTTGATAACCTAATTCGTATAAACTTTTAATTTTGTAAAATACATCTATCAC
>JBIILW010000128.1:0-5751 GCA_044338265.1 Bacteroidia bacterium
AAAAAAATCGAATAATAAATAATGAAATCCGAAGCACGAAATTCAAAATTCGAAAGTAAAAAATTAATTTTTAATGATGAATTTCGATGTAAGTAATTCGAAAATCGAATATGACAATTGAATAAAGAATTATCTGGAGCTTCGAAATTATTGCCCTGAAAGGGCAAAATATTATAACATAGGGTTAAGCCCTATGGCCCTATACTAAACTACAAACCAAGCCCTGAAAGGGCTTAACAAAAAAATTAATCCCAAACATATTTTTCATCAAATTCCAATTGATATTTTTTCAAAAATTGGCGGTATTCATCTTGAAATGTTTTGGTTTGATGATGTTCTTTTTGATTCTCAATATAATTAATTACCACATCAACCTCAGAAGGATTTACCGAAAAAGCTCCATATCCATCTTGCCAATAAAAATTGTCAAATTCATGACCTTTTGTTTTTATCCATTTTGATGAATGTGACTTTACTTCTTCTAGTAATTTTATGAGAGCTACTTTTTTTGATAACTTACATAATATATGCACATGGTCTAAATGACCACCAATTTTTATTGCTTTGCAATCTAAATTATTACAAATTCCTGCTAAATACGCATAGAGTTCTGCTTCAATGCTTGGTTTTATTAACGGTATTCGGTGTTTGGTACTAAACACCAAATGGATATAATTTTGAACCAATGATTGACCCATGATATTTTTATTTTGGTTTATTATTATTTCATAGGGCTACACCCTATGAATTGATATTTTGCCCTTTCAGGGCTACGTTTGTTTTATTTTTCTTTCATTCATAGGGCTGCACCCTATGCTTTGTTATTTTGCCCTTTCAGGGCTGAAAATAAAAATTTAAAATTTAAAATTTCTAATTCATTATTCGATGTTTTAATCTTTTTATTTCGAATTTGTTAATTAGAATTTCAAATTTACCCGCTAATCTTCCAAGTTATATTGTTTAATTTTTCGGTATAAGGTACGTTCTGAAATCCCTAATTCGTTGGCGGCTTTTTTCCTGCGGCCACGGTATTTATCCAATGCTTTTTTTATCAATTCAATTTCTTTGTGTTCTATTGATAAGCTTTCGGGTTCTGGATTTTGAATGACAGGAATATCAATGATATTTGGCTTTGAAAATCCTTGATGATTTGGATTTAAATTATTAGATTGATTGCTACTATTTTGATACATGCCCGGACTAAATATACTGTTCATGTTTTCATTTTGTTTCATGCCAAAATCTTCGGCACTCATGCTCGATTTTCCATTTTGCATCATTTCAAAAACCACGCCTTTTAAATCGCTTAAATCTTTGCGCAGCTCAAACAATACTTTATAAAAAATATCGCGTTCACTCATGTGGTTTGCATCGGCTGTGTTACCCAATAATGCGGGTAAACGTGGCCTATCGGTTGGTAAAACTTGCGTTAGTTCAAATGCATTTACGTTTTTATCTTCATCTAATACCGATAATTGCTCTGCAATATTTTTAAGCTGACGAATATTTCCTGGCCATCGATATGCTGCTAAAATATTTTGCGCTTCTGCATCTAATATGACTGGTTTTGATTTGTATTTTTCCGAAAAATCAGCGCTGAATTTACGGAATAATAAATTAATGTCTTCCTTGCGCTCACGCAATGGCGGAACACGAATAGGAACTGTTGACAAACGATAATATAAATCTTCTCTGAACTTACCTTGCGATGAATAATCTAACAAATCTCGGTTTGTAGCTGCTATAACTCTTACATCGGTTTTTTGAGTTTTGGAAGAACCTACTTTTATAAATTCTCCACTTTCCAAAATACGTAATAAACGTGATTGCGTTTCTAATGGCAACTCCCCTACTTCGTCTAAAAAAATGGTTCCACCACTTACCGTTTCAAAATATCCTTTGCGTGTATCGAGCGCACCAGTAAACGAACCTTTTTCATGTCCGAATAATTCCGAGTCAATGGTTCCCTCAGGAATGGCGCCACAATTTACGGCAATAAATGGCCCGTGTTTACGGGAACTTAATGAATGAATTACTTTTGAAAAAGCTTCTTTCCCCACTCCACTTTCACCATTGATTAAAACAGTAATATCGGTTGGAGCCACTTTGGTAGCGGTTTGCAAAGCATAATTTAACAATGGTGAATTACCAATTATTTCAAATCGTTGTTTAATATCCTGTATGTTCATTTGTAATTACTTCTTTATTTGTTATGATGTCAAAACCTGCAATTCCTGTGCAGATGGTTAATTTCATTTGTGCTGGCAATTGAATGTTTTGGAACATTTCATTGTTCGCTATATCTATGGTTCTTGTTAATGGGTAATCGTTTAAAAATTTGTCATTAAAGTAAAAAGTAAATGACTCAATTTGCAATCCTCTTTTTCTTATTTGAATTTCATTAATATCAATTTTTTCAATGTCGTGATAGGTTACTTGCTCTTTAAAATTTATCCATAATCCAGCAGTTACAAATAGTAAAAACCCTATTGGCACAAAACCTAATAAATTAATAATCCAGCACTCTAATAAGTTAAAATAAATAAATTTTTCTTGCACTTTTTTGAACATAATTACACTAGTAAAAATACTCACTACAAAAATAGTTGAAAGTATTTCAAACCAATTAATAACCATATGTTCCATGACATGGAATCGAAAAATAAATAATAAAATAGCTGTAAATATTGGTAAATAATAACTCCAATGACTGCTGTTATATTTGTATGTTTTTTTTACTTTTTCGGGTAGGTTATAAATTAAATTTTCAGTATTAAAAAAATCCTTTTTGTACTCATAATCTTGGTAAATTTGCAAAGGATTTTGATTCATTAACAAACAAAAGTGAGCATAAGTATTGGGTAATTCTTCTTGAAATGTTAAAGGTTTTTCAAAGAAAATTTCTACTAATTTAGCAAACACAAAATCAACTTCATTTGGAATATCAATAATATTTAAAACATTGCTTTTACCCTTACTTTCTTTAGTAAAAACATCAAACCAATTGTCTAAATAACTAGCAAAATGTTGATCAAAGTTGGCTCTATTTTTTACTGTTTGAACCAACGCCATTCCTAATTGATAAAAGAATATATTTTCACCATCAGCAACCAACAAATGTCCCTCACTAAATTTTTTCCATGAAATGCCAATGATTTTGTTATTGTATGTTACACCATCACTAAATTGATCGTTATTTTTCAATGAAAATGAGTCGGGATAAACATTGATATAATCATATCCAGAAAGAAAATAATCTTTTAAACCAAAAGTTAATTGAGTAATGTATGAATACAATATCAAACGCATGTCATCAGTAATTGAAATTCCTTTACCAATAACAGCCATTTCTTTTTCAAAACTTAAAACTCGTTTTACAAACTTGTGTTTTCCTTTTTGGCTTAAGTTTCTATAATACAAATTGTATTTCTCAAGCACATTGCTAACCTGCTGTTGTCGGCTATTATTGCTAAAAAAAATCATTTGAGTGTTTTTAATATTAAAATTTAACTTCTTCTACTATTCGTCCAATTAAACTTGTAATGGTTACACGTTCAATTAAAACTTTTACGTATTGCCCTTTTTTATAATTTTCAATTGGGAAAATCACAATTTTATTTTGGTCATTTCGTCCTTTAGCATCCAACTCCGATTTTTTTGATTCCCCTTCAATTAACACAATATGGGTTTTACCAATTTCACTGGTATTTTTAATAATGCTATTTCTATGTTGTAAATCTATAATTTCAGTTAGCCTACGTCCTTTCACTTCTTCAGGAATATCATCTGCATACCTTCGAGCGGCCAATGTTCCTGGTCTTTCGCTGTATTTGTACATGAAAGCAAAATCAAATTTTCCATAATCAAACATGGTCAATGTATCTTGATGTTCTTCTTCGGTTTCAGTACAAAAACCAGTAATAATATCGGTAGAAATACCACAATCAGGAATTACCTCCCTAATTTTATCCAGACGCATTTTAAACCAATCTCTATCGTAAGTTCTATTCATCATATTTAATACACGGGTATTTCCCGATTGCATTGGATAATGAATATAATTACAAATATTATTGTATTTTTTAATGGTATAAAGCACTTCATCGGTAATGTCTTTTGGATGAGAAGAAGTAAAACGCACCCTTAAATCAGGTGCAATTTGAGCCACTTTTTCAAGCAATTGAGCAAAAGTAAAGACTACTTCATTTTGCTCATTTTCCATTTTATAAGAATCCACATTTTGACCTAAAAGTGTTACTTCTTTGTATCCTTGATTGTATAATTCTTGCGCTTCATTAATAATTGATTCAGGCTCACGGCTACGTTCACGACCACGAGTAAATGGTACAACACAAAACGAACACATATTATCGCAACCGCGCATAATGCTAATATAAGCCGAAACACCATTGCTACTTAACCTTACAGGAACAATTTCTGCATATGTTTCTTCTCTGCTCAAAAGCACGTTCATAGCTTTTTGACCATCTTCTACTTGTTCTATTAAACGAGGAATATCGCGGTAAGCATCAGGGCCGACTACAATATCTATAATTTGTTCTTTTTCTAAAAACTGTGTTTTCAATCTTTCAGCCATGCAACCCAAAACACCTACAATCATTCCTGGATTGGTTTTCTTTTGGTGTTTTATTTCACGTAATCTTCCCCAAACATGTGCTTCAGCATTATCGCGAATGGAACAAGTATTTACAAAAACTACATCTGCTTCCTGAATATCATTGGTGGTTTTAAAACCTTTAGTTGCCATTATAGAAGCAACCACTTCGCTGTCAGCTAAATTCATAGCACAGCCATAGGTTTCAATATATAAGTTTCTTGTAGCACTTTCATGTGCTGTATCTGCAATTACGCCTTTCATTTTTTATAATAATATGCTAAATTAAAGCTGCAAATATATATAAATTATGTCAGTATGGCAGAGAAATTTTATTGAAAAATTAAAAAGATTACAAGATTAGAAGATTAAATAATTTATTGCATGTTGCCAATTCCTCAATACTAGTTGCTAGCTACTAATTAAAAATAATCCAAAATTCAACATCCAAAATTCAAAATTTATCTTAATTTTGCCAATAATGATAGTAAATGATATTATAAATATTTTCGAAAACTATGCACCCAGTCAGTTACAGGAAAGTTACGATAACAGTGGCTTAATTACTGGAAATAAGGACTTAGAAATTTCAAATATACTTATCACTTTAGATTGTACCGAAGATGTGGTGGAGGAAGCAATTACAAATAATTGCAATATGATCATCGCCCACCATCCAATAGTTTTTAGCGGTTTAAAAAAAATAAATGGTAAAAATTATGTGGAACGTGTAATTATAAAAGCCATCAAAAACGATATTGCAATCTATGCAGTTCATACCAATTTAGATAATGTGAGCAATGGTGTAAATGGTAAAATTGCAGAAAAATTAGCTTTAAAAAACACTAAAGTTCTTGCACCTAAAAATTCAATTTTCAAAAAACTAATTACCTATGTTCCTATTTCACATTTTGAAAGCGTTCAAAATGCATTATTTGAAGCCGGTGCTGGGCATATAGGAAATTATTCGGATTGTGGATTTAGTCAAGCTGGAAATGGAACTTTTAAAGCAAATGAATTGGCAAATCCTTTTGTAGGCGAAAAAGACAAAAGACATACAGAAAATGAAATAAGGTTTGAAACAATGTTTCCCATTTATTTACAAAATAAAATAATTCAAAGATTGCATGAAGTAC
>JBIILW010000129.1:0-5750 GCA_044338265.1 Bacteroidia bacterium
GGTCAAATATAATATTAGCATTTGTTTTATAGTGCTTTTGCTTTTAATTTCTGAAATAAATGCACAAATTATATTGGGTTCCGCCAGAATTGATGCTTATAAACCATTGCTAAAAAATAAAAAAATTGGTTTGGTGGTGAATCAAAGTAGTTTGGTAAATAGCACTCATTTAATTGATACTTTGAAAAGTTTGAAGGTAAATATTACTACACTTTTTTCTCCTGAACATGGCCTCCGTGGGAATTATTCGGCAGGAGAAAAAATAAAAAGTGGCATGGATGAGAAAACCGGTTTACCCATTATTTCATTGTACGGAAACAATAAAAAACCAAGCGCGGAACAACTAAAAAATGTTGACATTATTATCTTTGACTTACAAGATGTGGGCGCTCGTTTTTATACCTATATCAGCACTTTGCATTACGTAATGGAAGCGTTGGCTGAAACCAATAAAACATTGATTGTTTTAGACAAACCAAATCCGAATGGAGACATGATAGATGGGCCGGTTTTAGATACTAATTTCCATTCGTTTGTGGGCATGCATCCCATTCCAATTTTACATGGAATGACCATGGGCGAATATGCGCAAATGATCAATGGAGAAGCTTGGTTAAAACACAAATTAAAATGCAAATTGACAGTGATTCCAATGAAAAACTATACGCATAAAACTGTTTATATGCCACCTATTTTCCCTTCACCTAATTTAAGAACTTATGCCGCCATTAGGTTATACGCTAGTTTATGTTTTTTTGAAGGAACTGAAATAAGTTTAGGGCGCGGAACCGATAAACCTTTTGAGTGCATTGGCTTGCCAAATTCAAGTATTGGTAATTACGAATTTACACCAAAATCAATTCCTGGGGTGGCCGATAATCCTCCGCAAAAAGATAAACTTTGTAAAGGATTTTTATTAAGTGATGAAGCAAAAAATATCAGTAAAATAAACTTAAATTGGCTCATAGAGTTTTATAAAACAAGCACAGATACTGCTCATTTTTTTAATTCATTTTTCGACAAACTAGCTGGTACAAAAGTTTTGCGCAAACAAATAATTAGCGGCCTTTCAGCCAAAGAAATTGAAAAAACTTGGCAAGCAGATTTGGCAAAATTTTATACTATTCGTAAGAAATATGTTTTGTATAAAGATTAATATTGCGGCAGCATGAAAATATTAATTATCCGTTTTAGTTCCATTGGCGATGTAGTTTTAACAACTCCAATTATTAGGTGTTTAAAGCAACAATTAAATGCTGAAATACATTATTTAACAAAGCCCAATTTTGAAAGCATATTAAATATAAATCCTTACATAGATCAATTACATATTTTAGATAAAAGTTTGATTGCAAAAGCAAAGGAATTGCAAACAAAAAACTTTGATTTTGTGATTGATTTACACAATAATATTCGCACATTCATTTTCAAAAAAACTTTGGGCGTTACAGCTTATTCATTCCCAAAACTGAATATTGAAAAGTGGTTGTTAGTGAATTTAAAAACCAACAAAATGCCCAATATTCATATTGTAGATAGGTATTTTAAACCAGCCGAAAAGCTTGGAATTACCAATGACAACAAAGGATTAGATTATTTTTTACCAATAGATTTTTCGTTCAATTTTTCATTAGATTTAGACCAACCATTTATAGCTTGGGCAATTGGTGCGCAGCATTTTACCAAGCGTTTTCCCATTCATAAAATCATTGAGATTTGCAATAAAATAAACTTGCCAATTTACTTGCTAGGAGGAAAAGAAGATGAAGCTAATGGCAGTGAAATTGCAAAGCAAAGCAATGGAAATGTGGTAAATTTATGTGGTAAATTAAGTTTGCATCAATCGGCTTTTGTAGTAAAAAATAGTGAACTACTAATTACAAACGATACAGGCTTAATGCATATTGGCGCGGCTTTCCAAAAACGAATTATTTCGCTTTGGGGAAATACCACTCCATTGTTAGGCATGAATCCATATTATGGCAATAATGAAGTGAAACAAGCCTTGTTTGAAAACAAAAATATAAGTTGCAGACCATGCAGTAAAATTGGATTTCACAGTTGTCCAAAAAAACATTTTAAATGCATGGAAGATTTGGACGTACAAAGCATTGAAGAAGAAATAAGATTGATGATTGGAATAAATTAAAAGAAAAAACTGAAAATAATAAATAAAATAAAAGCCGATTGTATGCATTACAGTCGGCTTTTTGCGTTAATATTGCAGCTTAATTTTTATACTAAAATATTATGCTGAAACTTGGAGATAGGGTAAAATTTGTAAATGAAAACATGGAAGGTATTGTTACCAGTTTTAAAGGAAAAAACATGGTGGGCGTTACCATTGAAGACGATTTTGAAATTCCTGTTTTGGCAAGTGAAGTACTAAAAATAGACTTTGATGAGGTGAAACCTGATACCGCTAAAAAAGAAGTTGACGATAAGCTAAAATCAAAATTAAACACCAATCCATTGGGCATATTTTGGGCTTATAACCGAATGGGTGAAAACGAAGTAGAAGGTGTGTTGCATAATAACAGTTGCGATATTTTACTATATGCCATTTATCAAAAAGAAAAAGAGGTTTTTAGTCTGTACAAAACCGGTAAATTAAACCGTGGAGAAGAACTAAATATGTTGAAATTAAATTTAGAAAACTACGATAAATGGAATTCACTTTTGTTTCAATTAATTTTGGCTGACGAAATAAACATGAAGCCGTCAAAGCCTTTAAATATTGAATTTAAAACCAATCCAAAGGAATTCCATCAATCGTTAAAGTTCTGTTTCTTTTTACAAAAACAAGCTTATATGTTTAAGTTAAACGAAGAGTTTACACAATTGAATTTAACGGCATTGAAACAAAAAGATTTTTCAGAAAAACCAAAAGTTGAAACCATTGATTTAAGCACCAAACCAGAACCGGTCATTGATTTACATTTTGAAAAATTATTAGAACGTGGTTATACTACTCAAACCAATGATATCATTGGTGTGCAAATGGATATTTTTATAAAAACTTTAGAGGCCGCTTATATCAATCAAATGAAAAGCATTGTTTACGTTCATGGTATTGGTAACCAATATTTGAAAAATAAAATTCATACTTTTTTAACTAAAAATAAGCGCTTAGCCAAGCATTTTGAAGAGGCTGATCCAATTAAATTTGGTGGCGGTGCAACGTATATTGAAATTGGTTAGGAGTAATTAACCATTGAAGGCGAGGACGCCTGCAATGGCTGAATTTTATAATTTAGTTCTCGACTCCGCTCGAACTGACTTGCATTTGCTTGCCAATGTTACTGTCCTAGCCAACATAAATAATTAATCATTGTAATTTGATTAAATCTGCAATAACTAAAAAACCACATAGATAAATAGATTACATAGTTTATATGCTATGTTTCCTATGTTCCTCCCGATAACTATCGCATGTGAGTCAAGCTAAGGAAAACTCCAGCGGAGTTTAATATTTATAGCCCCGAATGAAATTCGGGGTTAAAGGAGCATATAAACACAACGACCCCCTAAATATTTGCGCTAAGCCTTTGGCTTAGCGCAAATATTTAGGGGGTCGTATAAAAATCAGGTTTCATTTATTCAACGGGTTAAAACCCGTTACTATAAATATTTCGTTCCTCCGGAACTTTAATTTTTATAACTGTTCACAAGAAAATACTATAAATTATCTTGACGCACATGCGATAGCTATCGGGAGTGGTTCAAGATTTATTAAGTCGATATTGGCGTCCTCGCCAAAATCAATAAAAATTACAGTTTACTTTTTACTGTATTTATCTCCAAAAACTTTTTTGAATTTTTCTAATTTAGGAGCAATTACATATTGGCAATATGATTGTTGGCTATTTTGATTGTAATAGTTTTGATGGTAATCTTCGGCAGGAAAATAATTGTTCAAAGCAGCTATTTCAGTTACAATTTGATTGCTAAAAGCACCCGATTGATCTAACTCTATTTTATATTTTTCAGCTGCTAATTTCTGCGAATCACTGTTGTAATAAATGGCAGAGCGATATTGAGTTCCCCTATCATTTCCTTGCTGATTCAAGGTAGTTGGATCGTGAGTTTGCCAAAAAATAGACAACAAAGTTTCATAAGAAACAATGTTTGAATTGAACCAAATTTTACAAACTTCTGCATGACCAGTTGTTCCATCACAAACTTCACGGTAAGTTGGATTTTTTACTGTTCCATTGCTATATCCACTTTCAATTTTCTCTATTCCGTTTACTTGTTGGAAAACGGCTTCTACACACCAAAAACATCCTGCGCCAAAAACTGCAGTTGATAGTGAATCATTGTTAACTGTATTCATAACTTTATTTGTCTCTTTTGATTTTTTAGTTTTGTTTTGAGCACAACTTGTAGTGCTTATAATTAATAATGCTTGCAAGTAAAAAATAGTTTTTATAATTTTCATTTATTTATTTAAAATAATTTATCCAATGGCAAATATGTATTCTCTTAAACATAAACGCATTTTATTATTAATTAGTTTTATAAGCTTCACTTTTTTTGTAAAAGGGCAGGTGTTAAATACCGCAACGCTTGATACCACTGACATTGAATCGAATGGAAAATTTAAAATAAATGGTTTTATTGACACCTATTATGCATGGAACGATAACGAACCAAATGGGAAAGACATTCCCTATTTGAATTCTTCACAACGACACAATGAGTTCAGTATTAATTTGGCTTATATTGATTTCAACTATTCAAGCAATAAAATTAGGGCACGATTTGTTCCATCATTTGGTAGTTTTATGAACGCTAATTATGCTACTGAGACGGGTTCTTTAAAAAATTTATTAGAAGCAAGAGTTGGGCTAAAAATATCAGAAAAAAAAGAAATTTGGGTAGATGCCGGTGTTTTAGGTTCACCTTTTACCAATGAAAATGCGGTAAGTAAAGATCAATTAATGTACACCCGAAGCTTAGCGGCAGAGTACGTTCCCTATTATTTGTCGGGTGTAAGGTTAAGTGTACCTATTTCAAAGAAAACTAATTTTTATGCTTATGTAATCAATGGATGGCAGCAAATAGTAGATTTAAACCAAGATAAATCATTGGCCATTCAGTTTGAAACCCGCCCCAATAACAACTGGCTTTTGAATTGGAATGTATATGCAGGAAACCATCAAACTATTTATTATCCAAACCACCGCATGCGCTATTTTAGTGACGTATTTGCCATTTATGCTCCTGCAAAAAGTAAATTAAATATGTCGGCTTGTTTGTATGCAGGCATGCAGGAAATAAAAGATTCGGTAACAGGTGTTATGAAAAATGTTTTTTGGAGTCAAGCAAATATTACAGCGCGTTATTTTGTAGCAAAAAACTGGAGTGTTTCAGGACGGTTAGAAGCTTTTGTAGACAATAATGAAGCAGAAGTTATTAGCATTACTACCGAAAAAGGATTTAATACCTTTAGCCATACTTTGGGCCTTAATTACCATGTAAATAAAAATGCCATGTTCCGCATAGAACAACGCAGTATTTATGCTGACAAATACGTTTTTGAAGCTAAAAACAATCAAATTACTAATTCATCAAATTATTTAGTAGGCAGTTTATCAGTTTGGTTTTAAAGGTTGCAAAACTTAAATTTTTTTTTTTTAATTGATTATGGCTTATTAAACAGATAACTCAATTAATTTTTTACATAATCAAAACAATAATTTACCTGCTTTTTTTCAAATCAAAATACATCAATAAAAACAAAAAGT
>JBIILW010000130.1:0-5730 GCA_044338265.1 Bacteroidia bacterium
TTACCTATTGAAAATGAGGATGGTTTGTTATGTAAAATTAATGAAAATTTACAATTCAGGGCATTTAATTGGTCTTCCCATCCTACTTCTTGTTCTTGTTTTGGTTTTAATATCAAAACCTAAAGATATTTCGTGGCTACCAACTGTGGCAGTTCTAGCATTCGATATGGTTAAATCGTAGCTATAGCCTACCCTAAAATTTTGAAAACGTAATCCTAATAAAAATATAATCGCATCAGAATTTCTACTTGTTTGTCTAAACCACACGCCTGCTGTTAAAGCTTGTTTTTTAATATATGTTCCAACATTTACTTGGTAAAAATCGCGTTGACTCATAAATAACAAATTTGGAGAAAGGTAAATTCGATTGCTTTCAAACCTCGATTTCTTTAAATCAATATTTGCTCCCATATGTGCAGTATATCTTCTTGGTAAAATATAAGGTTGAGCTATTGAATTTGATAAAACAAACGACTGATTTGGTTCTGTTAAATTATTTACTGCAAAACCCGCGTAAAAATTTTCACTATAAATTAAAGCACCTGCAGAAAAATTAGGAAATAATATTAACTCACTTGGCCTAATTTCGGCAGAAGGTTTTCCTGTGTATCCTAAAACTGGATCTAATTGATCTCCAAAAATAAATTTGTTGAATTCGTAAGACTTTTGTTGGATTTCAGCTTTTAACCCAAAATTGGCATTCCAATTTCTACTAATGGGCAAATTATAAGAATAAATTCCCCCAATTGACAAAGTAGTTAAATATCCATCACCTGCTTGATCAATGGCAACAATGGCTCCTAGTCCACTTTGCATTTTTGGAACATATGCATCTACTGAGGTTACTGAAGTTCTATAAGTTTTATTTAAACCTGTATATTGATTTCTTGCATTGGTTGCAATTCGAATTTTTTTTGCAGCCCCTGCAAAAGCAGGATTGGTGTAAATTGGTGAAGCGTAAAATTGACTTAATTGCGGATCTTGCGCAAAAGCATTTAAAAATACAAACATAAATGCTGTACTCAAAAATAATCTTTCCATCAATTTATTCATGCTTTAAAAATATTAAAAATCAGGGCAAGTCATTGGTCTTGGATTTCTTCTTCTTACTTTTTTACGTAATTCAAAAGCCAAAGATACTTCGTAAGAACTTGCTGCACCTGCACTAGCATTTGATACTGTGCCATCATAAGAAAAACCTATTTTAACTTTTTCAGTACGTATACCAATAATGGCAACGATAGCATCTGTATTAACAAAAGTTTCTCTAACATATAAACCGCCAACTAATGAGCCTTTACTAATGTACATGCCTAAATTTAATTGAGAAGCTGGCTTACCCTGAAAATTTTGTTGCATATATATAACGTTAGGATATAAATATGATGACTTGTTTTTCATTCTGCTTTCATTAATTGGATAAATAAATCCAACATGTCCGGTAAACCTTCTATAAATACTTACATTTACATCTCCACTTCCATTTAAATTGAATGATTGGTTTGGCTCAGTAATATTATGAGCAGCAATACCAAAATAGAAGTTTTTACTATAACCTAAAATACCAGCTGCAAAATTTACAATATTTGTTTTACCTTCTGGTGTTCCTAAGGGTTCTGGTTTTAAATTACCATCATATCCGCCTTGTCCTAATTGCGAACGCCAAAGAAACTTAGTAAAATCAACAGATTTCTGCATAAAACCAGCTTGTAATGCCATTCTAAGCGAAAACTTTCGGCTTACAGGAATTAAATATGAATAAGCAAAGTTAGTCCCAACTGTTCTTAAAGTTCCTGTACCTTGTTCATCGTAATGTGCTTGAATGGCTATTCCACCATTAATGGCTTCAAAATGTTCGTCGTAACTAGCATTAACAGTTGTAAAAGAACCAGAAATTCCTGGCCATTGGTTACGGGTATTTAAAACTAAGCGCCCTACAGTGCTAGAACCTGCAAATGCAGGATTAGTATAAGTTGGGCAAGCGTAAAACTGCGAAAATTGTGGATCCTGAGCATATGCTCGCACACTTATTAACAGCGGTAATATGTATGTAAGTATTCTGCGCAGGGCAGTTTTGTTAAATGTCATTTTTTTTTCGTTTGTCTTTTTAGTAAAATATAAATTATTTTATTAATTTATATAAGGCTTAAAATACTTTTTTAGTATGTTTGTTCGTTGTATTTTCTCTACAACTATTTTTCAATTATAATAAATTTCAGATTTTATATGCAATTTTTCTTCAAAGAAATAAAAATAAAAGTTTTAACAAGTGTATTATTTGGTACTTTAATATTTGGTAATCATGTATTTGCCTATCAAATAATAAAAAATGTCATATTTGATTGGCAGGCGCCAAAAACAGCAAAATCGGGCGAATTTCAAACATTTTTCCTAAAAGCAAACTATGAAAGAGACTTTGGTTTGATACCAATATATCAAAATAAATTGGGAAAATGTGGTACTCAAATCATCAATTCAAAAATTGTTGATATTATTTTTGAAGACGAAAAAGTATCAAACCAAGATTTAAAAAGCATTAGTAATTTAAGCTTGGAACTAAATACTACTATTGGTTTTGAAAAACGTCAAGCATATTTATTTGTAAAAATGATTCCTTATGTAAAAGTTGGAAACGTTTTAAAAAGAGTGATTTCTTGTACCATAGAAATTGAAACAAATAATGTGTTTGAATTGCCAAAATATTTAAGCAAAACGAGTTATGCTGCAAATTCTGTTTTAGCAAACGGACAGTGGTATAAAATTGCTACCATGAATAATGCAGTTCATAGAATTGATTATACTTTTTTAAAGAATTTAGGAATAAATATAGATGCAATTGACCCAAGAAATATAAAATTATATGGCAACGGAGCGGGCATGCTTCCCGAAAGAAATGCAGATTTTAGGTATGATGATTTACAAGAAAATGCCATTATTATCCAAGGTGAAAGTGATGGGAAATTTAATGCAAATGATTATATTCTGTTTTATGGCCAAAACCAAAAGGAAATATGGAAATTCAATAGCTCCAACCAAATTTATAACAATCAACCCAATTTATATTCCGATACTACTTATTATTATATAACCGTTTCTAATAATTTGGGAAAACGAATTGCATCTGTTTCATCTGCTACCAACGTTAATTATAATACTTCCACATTCGATGCTTTGGTACATCATGAAGAAGACATTACTAATTTTGTAAAAACAGGAAGAAACTGGTATGGCGAGGATTTTAACCGTCAGCCTCAGCGAACATTTACCAATATTATTTCCGATATAGACACTTCCGCAAATGTTATTTTTCAATCAAATATTGCCGCAAGAGCATCGCAAACAAATGGGTTTGATGTTAGCATCAATAACCTATTTTATTTGAACCATACCTGCTCAGGTTTGTCATTGGCTTACGACGGCATTTATGCCGATATAAACTATAAAACTTTAACATTTAAACCCAACACCAATCGATTTGATATTAACTATTCATATACCGGACCAGTGGCTCAAGGTGCAAACGGTTGGCTTGATTTTTATACCATCAACGCTAGGGCTTTTTTGAAAAATGCGAATAAACAAATATTATTCACTGATAAAAATGCAATTGCCAATGGCAATATTGCTCAATATAATTTTTATACAACAAGGAATTTAACCATTTGGGATGTGAGTAATCCTACTCAAATATTTGCTATTCAAGGTATTTTTGATGTTGCAAATAGTCAATTTAATTTTGCTGCAAATGCCGATAGTTTGCGTTGGTTCATGGCTTTTGACAATTCAAATTTTATTAAACCAATAAGCATTGGAAAAATTGCAAATCAAAATATTCATGGCTTAGGTGCAGTGCAGGGAATTATTATTACTCATACCGATTTTTTAAGTGAAGCAAAACGATTAGCTGATTACCATAAACAAAAAAACGGATTGAATATTCATGTAATAAATGTTACAGATATTTACAATGAATTTAGCTCCGGAAGTCAAGATGTAACTGCTATTAGAGACATGCTACGTATGTTTTATCAAAAATATACTTCAACAAATGAGCAATTAAAATATGTAACTTTAATGGGAAGAGCAAGCTACGATTACAAAGGTAATTTTAGTAAAACAAAAACTGGTTTTATAAACACCAATTATATTCCAACTTATGAGGAAATAAATAGCACTGACCCTGGATCGTTTTGTACCGATGATTTTTTTGTGTGTTTGGACGACAATGAAGGGAATTTTGCTATTAACAGAAATGCTGGGGACTTAATGGATTTAGGCATTGGCAGATTTCCAATTATAAATATAGAGCAGGCAAAAGGTATTGTAGATAAAGTAATTTATTATGAAACTAAAAGTAGTTATGGCGATTGGAGAAACAAATTTACTTTTATAGCTGATGATGAATGGACAGAATATCAAATTGATTTTATGAAAACTGCAGAATATTTGAATACTACTTATTTAAGTAAATTTAAAAAATTCAATATTCAAAAAATATATGCAAACTCTTATGAACCTCAAGCAACAGCCGGAGGAAAAAGATTTCCTCAGGTGAATACTGCCATTACAAATTCAGTGAACAAAGGCAGTTTGGTTATTAATTATATTGGTCATGGAGGTGAAGTGGGTTGGAGTGCGCGTAGAATTTTAAATGTAGATGAAATAAATGCTTGGAATGTGAAAGAAAACATGCCTTTATTAATGACTGCTACCTGCGAATTTAGTAGGTTTGATGACCCAACTAGATTAGCCGCTGGAGAGTTAGCAATGATTAATCCAAACGGAGGACCAATAGCTTTATTTACAACGGTTAGATTGGTTTATTCAAGTAGCAATGATGCGTTGAATGATAAATTTAACAGCCAATTAGGATTAGACTCTGGAGCCATTTTAAAACCAAAAACTTTTGGTGAATTAATTATGCAAACCAAAAATTTATACGCAACGGGCAACACTAGAAACTTTACCTTATTAGGCGACCCTATGTTGCAATTAGCATTGCCAAAATACAATGTAAAAACTACTTCCATTAATAATAAATCTGTCAGCATTTTTAATGATACCATCAAAGCATTGAGTAGGGTTACTATTTCGGGAAGTATATTAGATGAAAACAATAATTTAATGAGTAATTTTAACGGAATAGTTTACCCAACTGTTTTTGATAAAGAGTCGGAATACCCAATTGTAGATTTAGAAAAACCAGTTAGCCTTTCAAGTTTTAAACTTCAAAATAATATTATTTATAAAGGCTCCGCAACGGTTACAAACGGAGTTTTTACTTTTAGTTTTATTGTTCCAAAAGACATTGATTACAAATATGGTTATGGTAAAATAAGTTACTATGCCAATAACGATACAACCGATGCAAGTGGCTATGAAGGAAAAGCATTAATTGGAGGAACTTCTGATTCAGTTTGGGTTGATAACAAAGGACCTGAAATAAAATTATACATGAACGATGAAAAGTTTGCCAATGGTGGATTGGTGCCTGAAAATTCGTTATTCATAGCTAAAATTTATGATGAAAATGGTATCAATACCACCAGCCGAGGTGTTGGTAGGGACTTAAATGCAGTGATGAATAAGGAAAACACCAACACCATTATTATGAACGATTTTTACCGATCGAATTTAAATACTTACCAAAGTGGAATAGTAAATTATAATTACAAAAACTTGCCCTTAGGATTGAATAAAATAAAGTTTCAAGCCTATGATATTTTTAAT
>JBIILW010000131.1:0-5728 GCA_044338265.1 Bacteroidia bacterium
CTATTGGAATTAAAATTAAAACTATTTTAAGATCTGTAGGTTTTTTAAAGTTTATAATTATATCTATAAATAACATTAGAGATATAATAATTAATAAAAAAGCTAAATAATTGATGGAATGAAAATACATATTATTTTCCAAACATAACCTTTCTTTTTTTGTTTTAACATTATAATTAATTATTTCTTTTAAGCGCTCGAAATGTTATTTTCGCACCTCTTTAAAAAAATAGCAATTATTTATTTATGATTATTCAACACAGCGAGCAAGAATTATTACGCAGACAAAAACTAGCAGACATACGTGCTTTGGGCATTGATCCATTTCCACCAGCTTTATTTCCTATTTCTCATTTATCAACGGAGGCAACAGAAAAGTATAGCGCAGATTTGGAAAGTGAAGAAATGAAACACGTTACATTTGCTGGCCGTGTAATGAGTGTTCGCGATATGGGAAAAGCATGTTTTGTATTATTGCAAGACAGTGCAGGAAAATTACAAGTATACGTGCGTAGAGATGATATTTGCCCTGATGAAGACAAAACTTTATACGATACCATTTTTAAAAAATTGGTAGACATTGGTGATATTATTGGCATTACAGGTTATATGTTTACCACCAAAACAGGTGAGGTTTCTTTACATGCCAAAACTTTAGTAATGTTAAGTAAATCTATTAAGCCGCTTCCAATTGTTAAAGAAAAAGATGGTGAAACCTTTGATGCAGTTACTGATCCTGAATTTCGTTACCGCCAACGTTATGCCGATTTAATTGTAAATCCACATGTAAAAGATACTTTTATCAAACGCAGTGTAATGATAAAAACCATTCGTGATTTTTTAAATGATAATGGTGCTTTAGAAGTGGATACTCCAGTGTTGCAAAACATTCCTGGTGGTGCAGCTGCAAAGCCTTTTACTACACATCATAACGCTTTAGATACTCAATTTTATTTACGAATTGCCAATGAATTATATTTAAAACGTTTAATAGTTGGTGGTTTTGATTTTGTATATGAATTCAGTAGAAATTTTCGTAACGAAGGAATGGACAGAACGCATAATCCTGAATTTACAGTATTGGAGTTTTATGTAGCTTACAAAGATTACAATTGGATGATGGATTTTACTGAGCAATTATTAGAAAAAATTGCAATGGAAATGCATGGAACAACAGAGGTAACAGTGGGTGAAAAAGTGTTGAATTTTAAAGCACCTTTTAAACGTATTCCTATTTACGATGCCATTAAAGATTTTACCGGTTTTGATGTGACCAATATGGACGAAGAAGCTTTATTGGCTGCTTGTGCGCAAATGGATATCAAAACGGATAAAAGCATGGGTAAAGGTAAATTAATAGATGAAATATTTGGCGCAAAATGTGAAGGTAATTTTGAACAACCTACTTTTATTATTGATTATCCTGTAGAGTTAAGTCCGTTAACTAAAAAACACAGAAGCAAAGAGGGCTTAGTAGAGCGTTTTGAATTAATGGTAAATGGCAAAGAAATAGCTAATGCTTACACAGAATTAAACGATCCGTTAGACCAACGTGAACGATTTGAAGAGCAAGTAAAATTAATGGAACGAGGCGATGATGAAGCAATGTTTATTGATCATGATTTTTTACGCGCTTTAGAATATGGAATGCCACCAACGGCAGGAATTGGAATTGGAATTGACCGATTGGCCATGTTAATGACCAACCAACATTCAATTCAAGATGTATTGTTTTTTCCTCAAATGCGTCCAGAGAAAATTCAGTTAGAATTGACTGATGAAGAAAAACAAATTTTAGCAGTTTTGAAACCAGCAGTTAGTATGCCTTTATTTGATTTGAAACAATTGGTAGCTGGTTTAAGTGGCAAGCAATGGGACAAAGCCATGAAAGCTTTAGCTGCTTATAATTTAACCAAAGTGGAATTGGTAGGTGAAACCAAAATGGTTCACTTTATTGGATAAATATTTATTTAAATTCACCAAAAAAGCCTCGAATTTCGAGGCTTTTTTGTTATCCAATTTTTACGTGTTTTCTTAATGCTTTTAGTTCTTTGTCGTTTAGTTCACGCCATTCGCCACGTTTTAGTTTGGCTTTGGTTAAACCTGCATATACTACTCGGTCTAATTTGTCAACTAAGTAACCCATATGCTCAAACATGCGGTGAATAATTCTGTTTCTTCCGCTGTGAATTTCAATTCCAACGATGTCTTTTTTCTCTTCATCAGAATAAGCCAAAGCATCGGGTTTTATTGGTCCATCTTCTAATTCCAAACCACTTGCCATTTGCCACATATCGGCTTTGGTTAAAGGTTTGTTTAAGGTGGCTACATATACTTTTTCTACATCAAATTTTGGGTGCATTAAGCGTTGTGCTAAATCGCCATCATTGGTTAATAAAAGTACTCCAGTGGTATTTCTATCCAATCTTCCTACTGCAAATACTCGTTGTGCTAACTTACCTTCTATTAAATCAAAAACTGTTTTTCTTCCTTCTGGGTCAATGGCAGTTGTAATGGCATCTTTTGGTTTATTCATAATAATATAAACCTTGTCTTCCACGTTTAAACGTTGTCCGTTATACCTGATGTCATCACCTGCTTTTACTTTGTAACCCATTTCAGTAACTACAGTACCATTTATATTTACCAAACCTGCCGTTATTAATGTATCCGCTTCTCTGCGGCTGCAAATCCCAGCATTTGCAATAAATCTATTCAAACGAATTTCGCCAAAATTTAAATCCTCTTCAGCAGTTTTTTTATTAACTCCTTTGTTTTTTTCGGCTACATCGTTTCTTTTTCTTACGCTTTTAAATTCAGTTTCTCCTCTTTTCGATTTACTTTTTAATGGAGTTGCATCTTCAGAAATTCCTCTTTTGCTAAAATATTCTTTGGTTTCAATATTTTTTGGCTTCGATTGGTAAGTTCTTTCTTCTTTTTCAGGTTCGTTATTGTCTTTTTTATGGTATGATTTTTTACCTTTTGGTTCTATATCATCTTTACCTTTATAAGGTTTTTTATCAAATGAATCTTTACTAAACGAACGGCTATTACTTGGTTTACGCGGACTGTCAGAAAATTTATCATCGCCAAACGATTTCTTTTCAAACGGTTTTTTATCCCAACTTCCTGCAGGTTTGTCTTTACTAAACGAACGGCTATTACTTGGTTTACGAGGGCTGTCAGAAAATTTATCATCGCCAAACGATTTCTTTTCAAACGGTTTTTTATCCCAACTTCCTGCAGGTTTGTCTTTACTAAATGAGCGACTATTGCTTGGTTTACGCGGGCTGTCAGAAAATTTATCATCGCCAAACGATTTCTTTTCAAACGGTTTTTTATCCCAACTTCCTGCAGGTTTATCTTTACTAATTGAGCGACTATTGCTTGGTTTACGAGGGCTGTCAGAGAATTTATCATCGCCAAACGATTTCTTTTTATCAAATGGTTTTTTGTCAAAACCACTTGCTGGTCTATCGTTGCCAAACGAACGGCTATTACTTGGTTTGCGTGGACTGTCAGAAAATTTATCATCGCCAAATGATTTCTTTTTGGTAAATGATGGTTGATCGCTTGAAAACTTTCCTTTACTTTCAAATGGCTTCTTTGAGCCAAAATTCTCTGATTTACTATAACTTGAACTGCTTTTTGATGAACTGCTTCCTGATCTAGTTGTTGATTTAGCGGCTGGCCTACTTCCCGAATTCGATTCTCTTTTACCGCTATTGTTTTTACTTTGCATACTGTTAAAAAATATATTTGCAAAAGTAAGTTTATTTATTTTAGTTTTGGCTAAAACTTATTGTTCCTTTTTTAAAGCAAAATTAAAATATTAAAAATTGCTTATTTATGAAAAACAAAATTGGCCAATATGGCCTAAATACCTTTTATAGTATTTTATCGATAGCAACATTTTACTATATGTGTTGTTTAGTTTTACCGTTAATTCATGTAAACAATGATTATTTGAAAAAGAATAAGGGAATTGCCATTTATATTACCAATTTTTCAGGTAAAAGTAATATTATTATGCCTGTAAAAAATAAATTTACCAATTGGGAAGAACATTTTAATTCAATAAAATTTGATAGCATTCAGCCAAATCAAAAATGGCTTTGCTTTGGCTTTGATGAAGAAGATGCTTATATAGAAAACGACTCAAGTTTCCTTAGTTACCTATTTTTATTGCCTCAATATTGCGGTTTTGGACAATCAATCATTCATGTAAATTATTTAAATGAATCAGCAATAAACAAAAGAAAATCATTAAAAATTTATTTAGGAACCGAACAATATTTAAAATTGTGTAATTTCATTAAAGAAAGTTTTGAAACCAATCAATCCGATAGTTTAAAACCCATCATTAAACTCGCAAATTATAAAAACGAAATGATTTTTGAAGCCAAGCAAGAGTTTAGTTTTATTTATACAAGTAATACTTGGACTAATAGTGCATTAAAATCTTTTGGTTACAAAACAGGAATTTGGACAGCTTTAGAGATTGGAATTAGAGAATAATTTTAGTTGTATTTATTACGAAAATTATTTTCCATCGGTATCGTAACCCCATTCTTTTAGTAAATTATTATTATCTCTCCATCCTTCTTTTACTTTAACAAAAGTTTGTAAAAACACTTGTTTACCAAAGAATTTTTCTAAATCTCTGCGTGCCGCAATCCCCATATTTTTTATAGCAATTCCACCTTTTCCAATCATAATTTGTTTTTGAGAATCACGCATTACATAAATAATAGCGCTAATTCTTAGCAATTTTTCTTCATCTTTAAATGATTCTATTTCTACTTGAACAGAATAAGGAATTTCTTCTTTATAGCGAAGTAATATTTTTTCACGTAATATTTCAGAAGCTATAAAACGTTCCGATTTATCAGTTACTTGATCAGTTTCGTAAAATGGTGCACCTTCGGGCAAATAAGTCAACACGCTTTTTAAAAGCAAATCAATATTGAACTTATTGGAGGCAGAAATAGGAACTACTTCTTTAAAATCAACCTGACTACGCCAAAAATCTATTTTTTTCATAACGCCATCATTATCGCTTTCATCAATTTTATTAATGATACAAATAAGAGGCGCGTTTATAACTTTTAAACGCTCAATAAGCTCAGGCTCTTCATTTTTTTCATTAAAGTCAGTTACAAACATCACCAAGTCGGCATCTTGTAAACTTTCGTTTACAAATTTCATCATGCTGCCTTGTAATTTATATTTTGGCTCAATAATTCCGGGAGTATCAGAAAAAACTATTTGATATTCTGGCTGATTATAAATACCCAAAATTCTATGTCTAGTAGTTTGAGCCTTAGGAGTAATAATTGATATTTTTTCACCCAAAAGGGCATTCATTAAAGTAGATTTGCCAACATTAGGCTTACCTATAATACTTACAAAACCAGCACGAAACGACATTTTTAATTTTTTTATTAGGTTTACAAAGAAACAGTTTTATATTTGCACTCCCAAAAACAAAAGAAATATACTTGTTTTATTAAATAAAAACGAAGTTTATACCTCTTCAAATTTTGAATTAAAAGTTACAATCAACCACATTTAAAGATACATCGCGGAGTGGAGCAGTGGTAGCTCGTTGGGCTCATAACCCAAAGGTCGTTGGTTCGAGTCCAGCCTCCGCAACCAATTAAATCCTGCCTATGGCGGGATTTTTTGTTTTAAATTACTAAAAATGTTTACAGTTTACGTATTATAT
>JBIILW010000191.1:0-4502 GCA_044338265.1 Bacteroidia bacterium
CAATATTTACCATGTACATTCCATTTTGAAGAAATGAAAAATCAAGTTCAACATTAGATGCTGTATTTGTAATTTTTTTATTATAAATTTCTTTACCCATTAAATCAAATATAATTATTTTATCAATTTTAAATTGACTTACGTTTTCAATTTCAACAAGTCCATTGCTTGGATTAGGGTATATTTTCAATTGATTACTTTTAATCATTTCATACAAACCATCATTCTTAATTGGTGGTGGAATTTCAAATGATTCAATACCATCAATAGTACTTGATGTGGCACCTTGACTGGCTTTATATCCAAGTCCTCTTCTTGCAAATGCTTTCCAAAGTAAATCTTTATTTTCAAATTTATTATTCAATGAATCAGCCAATAAAATTGCATCCCTTGCATCTACAAAACCAGGTGAACATGGTTGTAATTTCAAACCATCCATTACCAATTGCATAGCAATATTATTACCTAATTTACCATTATAAATATCATTACTAAATCCATATTTATCAATTAAATCCCAAAAAATATCATATAAAACAGTGCACCAAACAGACCCAATATAATGAACTCCTGAATTTGTTTTTATAGAATTATAAGTAGTTGGATTGATTGTCATATTTCTACTGTATGGATAATCTCTAATGCCAATTCCAGCAGTATCCTCACCAATTAAATAAGTTCCAATTCCTCTTCCTATTTGAGGATTATCGGTAGCTTTTGCAGTGAGAGCTAAAGCAAAAAAATCGCTCCAGCCCTCTCCTCCTTGTTCTTCATTTGACAAACAACTTGTATTATTGGGACCGCCTGTTAACCTATTAGAAAGTCCATGTGTATATTCATGAATAATTACACCATTATCTAAATCGCTGTCAAAATATTTTGGACCTCCGCTTGAGTCAACTAAAGTAACATTGATTGTTACATTATTAGCCAAATCATTTTTAAGTTGTGCTCCCAAATCTTGACTAATCATCACAGATGGAATGGTAATTAATTTATCAATTCCATTGCCTCCAGAACCCATTGAAAATGGTACTCCAGGAACATTATTAATTATAATTGCGCCCTTTGCGCCAGCTAACTGAGCATTGTAAACTTTATTTGCAAAAAAACAATCTCCCCTATCAATCAATGCAATTTTGTTTGATAAATTATTAACCAAACTACTACAACATAAATTTGGAGTAATGGTATTGTCTAAACCTATTTCTAAATTTCCATTTACACCCGTTGAATTTAAAATTGGGCCAAATGAACCAGTTGCAGATAAATACTGACCTTTTAAAGAATCAGGACTCATAATATTAAACACTTTATTTGAAGAACTAGCTTGCCAAATAAACATTTGCATTCTTGGATTATAACCATCTGGTGGAGTGCTAAAATTGGCATTATTCGTTCCGCTTCCATCTTGTGCATCTGCAAATACATAGTCGTCTTCACCGGGTCCATTTAAATAATTTTTTTGTTGAAAATTTCCAGCATCTTCATCAAAACCATAATTATAAAAAACATCATGAATTAAATTGTTCCAATAAAATAAATTTGTAATAGCAGCACTCAAATATTTGGTTGGATAATCATTTGAATTTACAGGAAAATCAAACTCCAAATTTACACCACCATTTGGCGCAAATCCATTGAAACTATCTTGATCTAAAGTATCTTCTTTGGCAAAAACATTATTGCCGCGAGTAATAGTATATTCAGCACCTGCAACTCCATTTACATCGTGCCAACCATAAGGCGAAGCTTTATCATTTGAAGGATTATTTACAATTATTCTATTACCAAACGAAGGACTTTCATTTGGATAAGCGTAAACATGATAGCTTCCTGTTCCAGTTTTTCCTAATATTTCATTTTCGGGGAATGTGAAGTAAAAATTATCTTTTTTTTTTTACTTTTTTGATATTTTTTTTGGGACCACATTCGGTTTTCCAATTATTTTCGTCTATAATTTTACCAGTATTTACATCTACTCTTTTGTTCCACCAATCACCTGTTTTATCATTATAAAATTCTACATTCCAAACTTTTATAAGCTGATTATCTTTCAATAAATAATACATTTTAGCTTTAATTTCTTTGCTCGAAGCATGAACATCATTTACAATATATTCATTAGATAAGTTATTGCTTTTGGCTAATGAAAAAATAACTATTTTCCCTAATTGCATTGCAACTCTTGTAATTGCTTGCGTATAATTAATTTCACTTTTTGAGTCAATTAAAATACTAGATGCATTATTTACAAAACTGTTATTGAAGGTAATTACATTTCCATTTTTATCAAAATGCAAAGCTGAATTGGCATTAAAAATTTCGATTCCATTTATAGTTTGACGAATATAAATATGGGAAACGCCATTGCTTTTTGAAATATATTGTGAAGTAATTACATAGCCATTTAATTTCAAATCTATTCCTTTTGAAATTAGGGTTTCATCAATTTTTTCTTTGTTTATTTGTGCATTTGCAAAGCTTGAAAAAAGAAATATTATAATAATGATTGAAAGTCTTTTCATATAATTAATTGTATATATTAAATGTGTTTTTGTAAATAAAATATTTATTCAGTTTTCGCTATTTTTTTTGTAAAATTTTTATCACCAACAATCACATTTACCAAATACATTCCTTTAGGTAAACAACTAATGTTTATTGGATTTGAAATATTAGATTTGGTTATTGTTAAATGCTTTTGTTCCTTACCTTGTAAGTCAAAAATAATAAGGTCAACATCATCATTCGTTTTAAAATCATTCATATCTAAATAAAATAAATCTATAGCTGGATTTGGGTATAAATTGATATGCGCTGCTAATATAGTTTCATTCACACCAACTTTTGATGTATTGTCGAATATTACAAATTTCTTGTGTAATTCATGGTCAATTGTAACAGTACTAATTACTGATAATGGCTCCTTTTTAAATGCTTGATACCAGGCATATTCAATGGTTAAAGAATATGAATTTACCGGTGGATTAGAATCGCCAATATAAATTAATGATTTAGTTCGAAGTACATTTGGAACTGTTTTATTGGGCAGTTTTAAAGAACCCCATGCATCTGCAATAAAAGCATATTTGCCTGGCCCAACTAATGCGCCAGGATTAGTAACAGCCGACAAACTATCAGAAAATGATTGACCAAAATTTATTGGGAATTTATAATAATTTAAAGGTATAGCATTATAGTTTTGATCATATATATTTTTTTCTACAAAACCATAATAAATCGACTTGGACGTATTTGAATTATCCCAATACGAATAAACAGAACCAATTCCATCGGTTCTACATAATTTAGCATTTGGAAATTTAGCTGCATATGGTGTATTGGCGGGGTCTAAATATACTCTTTCAATAAATATATCTTGTTTGATAGAATTTGAAAAATCCCAAGAAACATTTGCTCCACTAACTCCAGGAGAAACTATTGTTGAATCTAACGACATCAAAATGGTATCGCCTTTAATAGGTAAAACGTTTGAGGTAATTGTTGGTTGAGCTTTCACTGCAATGGCTGCAACAAGCAAAATAAATAATGCAAATAAGTTTTTCATAATATATAATTTATTGAAACAAACATATACATTTTGATTTAACATTTTATATTTTAGTAATATAAAATTAAAACTAATATTTACATTATTCAAACTTATTAATTTAAAACAACTTGTTTAATTTTAATAACGTAATATTGCTTATTAAATTTAAAAAAAATGACCATAACATTATTTATCATTATAGCTACCTGCGTTATTAGTTTTTTGTGTTTCAATAACGAAGACTCAAAAATGAAGCTCATTTTTCATCCTTACACTATTAAAAGGTTTCCTAACCAATGGATGCGTTTTATAAGTGGTGGCTTTATTCATGCCGATTACATGCATTTGGGATTTAATATGTTTGCTTTATACAGCTTTGGTAATATTTTAGAAACTCAGTTTTTTCCAATGGTTTTTGGTGATTTTTATAAAATGTCGTACATTTTATTTTATATCAGTGCCATTGCCGTAGCAGATATTTATACTTTTTTTAAGCATCAAAACAATCAAAATTATTATTCACTAGGCGCTTCTGGCGCAGTGTCTGCAGTAATTTATGCCTGTATATTATTTGCCCCAAACTTAAATATTATGGGAATGCCAGGTTGGCTATATGGATTTTTGTATTTGGCTTTTTCAAGTTATGCTTCTAAGAAAAACATTGGAAACATAGCCCACGATGCGCATATTTGGGGAGCTATTTATGGTTTGTTACTTCCCCTAATTTTTAAACCAACTTTGTACATTGATTTTTTGAATAAAATTATTCATTAAAACACAAATCCAACCCTTAGTACAATTGGATCTCTATAAAGACTAGATTTGGAATCATATAATAAATCGTATAAAGCCATAAAATAAACACCTGAACCGCCTGGCATATAACCACCACCAACGTACATGCTATTGGTAAATTTTGAAATGTTTTTTCCTGTAGATTCAGAAT
>JBIILW010000132.1:0-5695 GCA_044338265.1 Bacteroidia bacterium
TATTTAAAAGGCAAAAAATTTGATTTAGTGCCCGATTTTCCTACTGGTGGTTCCATTGACGTAAGCAATTACAATCAAGGAATGAAAGGTGGAAAAATTAGGTGCAGGGCAAAAATTGAGGAGTCAGATAAAAAAACCTTATTCATCAAAGATATTCCTTATGGAATTACAACTACTAGTTTAATTGAAAGCATTATAAAAGCCAATGACAACAATAAAATTAAGATAAAAAAAGTAATTGATAACACCGCTAAAGATGTAGAAATAGAAATACAATTAGCACCAGGAATTTCACCCGATATTACCATTGATGCACTTTATGCATTTACAGATTGTGAAATTTCTATTTCGCCAAATACTTGTGTAATTATTCAAGATAAACCTCATTTTATGGCTGTAAATGAGTTATTGAAAATTAGTACCGATAACACATTAGAATTACTTAGAAGAGAACTTGAAATTAGAAAAGGTGAGTTAGAAGAAAACTGGCATTATGCTTCATTGGAGAAAATATTCATTGAAAACAGAATTTACCGAGACATTGAAGAATGTGAAACTTTTGAAGACGTAATTGATACCATTTGGCGCGGAATGAATAAGTTTAAAAAACTATTTATTCGTGAATTAAATGAAGACGATATTTTAAGATTGACAGAAATAAAAATCAAGCGTATTTCTAAATATGATGGTTTTAAAGCTGACGATTATATTGCTAAAATTCAGGCCGAATTAGAGCAAATAAAAAATGATTTAGCAAACTTAAAACCATTTGCTATTAAGTATTTTGAAAACCTTTTAAAGAAATATAGTAAAGGTCGTGAGCGTAAATCGGAAATAAAAACATTTGATAATATTGATTCAAAAACGGTGGCCATTGCTAACCAAAAATTATATATCAATAGGGTAGAAGGTTTTGTAGGAACTGGGCTTAAAAAAGATGAATACATTTGTGATTGTTCTGATTTAGACGATGTAATTGTGTTTAAAAAAGATGGTAAAATGCAAGTAAGTAAAGTGCAGGACAAAGCATTTGTGGGCAAGGATATTTTGTACGCTTATGTGTTTAAAAAAGGCGATGACCGCATGACTTACAATATGATTTATATAGATGGGAAAACAAAAGTAAGTTATTCCAAACGCTTCAATGTATCAGGAATTACCCGCGATAAAGAATACGATTTAACATTAGGTAGTCCGAATTCTAAAGTGCTTTACTTTACTGCAAATCCTAACAGTGAGGCTGAAATAGTAAGTGTAACTTTAAGTCCATTGAGCAACGCTCGTAAATTAGTATTTGATTATAATTTTGCCGAATTGGCAATCAAAGGAAGAGGCGTACAAGGAAATACATTATCAAAATATTTAGTAAAATCAATTAAGCAAAAAACCAAAGGAATTAGCACCATTGGTGGACGAAATATTTGGTATGACGATGTAATAGGAAGGTTAAACAGTGACGGTAGAGGTAAATCGATTGGAAGTTATACCAACGATGATTTGATTTTGGTGATTTATAAAGATGGAAATTATGAATTAACAAATTTTGAACTAACCAATCACTATGATGCACCCCAAGTTTTATTAATCAATAAATTTAAACCAGACAGACCATTAAGTGCCGTTTATTATGATGCTAAGCAAAAAACATATTATGTAAAACGATTTTTGATAGAAACTAAAACCATTAATTCTAAATTTTTATTTATAACTGAAGGTGATAAAAATATGTGCTTAGTGGCTACAGATTTAAAGTTACCAGAAATTACTTTATTAACTGGAAAAACTAAAAAAGATTCAACCGAACAAACCATTAATTTAGCTGAATTTATAGATGTAAAGGGTTGGAAAGCTATAGGTAATAAATTAGGTAGTACAGAAATTTTAAGCATTGAACTAATACCTGCTGAAGAGGAAATAGAGGAAGAAATAAAACAGGAAGAAAATACTGATGATGCAATTATTCAAGCCGAATTATTCAATGATGAATTTATAAAAGAAGAACAAGAATTGGTGAAGAAATTATTGGAAGATGATGAGGAAGATGATGAGGAAGATGAAAAACCAGCTGTTCCAAAAGTGAAGAAAAAAATTATAACAAAACCCGATCAACCTACTTTATTTTAAATAAATTACCATGCACGAAGAAAAACATTTTGAAGGTAGTCAATTAGTTCGCGATATAGTTATTGGCATGAGTGATGGTTTAACCGTTCCTTTTGCTTTAGCAGCGGGTTTAAGTGGAGCTGCTATAGTTGGAAATAATGTAATTGTTACTGCTGGTATTGCCGAAATTGTGGCTGGAAGTATTGCCATGGGTTTGGGCGGATATTTAGCAGGAAAAACAGAAATAGATCATTATAAAAGTGAGTTACAACGCGAATATTTTGAGGTAGATAATTACCCTGAAAGAGAAAAGCAAGAAGTAGCTGAAATTTTTGCTGATTATGGTTTAAGTATTGAGCATCAGAATTTGATTGTTGACGATATTTCAAAAGATAAAGATCGTTGGGTTGATTTTATGATGAAGTTTGAACTTGGTCTTGAAAAACCAAATTTGAATGCTGCCAGAAATAGTGCTGCAGCAATTGGTATTGCTTATATTGTTGGAGGAATAATTCCATTATCTGCATACTTTCCAATTTTTGGTTTAAGTACAAATGCTGCGTTGATTTATAGTTGTATCATTACAGCCATTAGCCTTTTTATATTTGGATATTTTAAAACAAAAATAATTGGTCAGCCTCCTGTATTTGGAGCATTTAAAGTTTTAGGAATTGGTGCAGCCGCGGCCGCAAGTGCTTATTTTATTGCACATTTATTGGTTTAAAATGATTAGAAATTATTTGCTTATTTTATTTTTTCTGCTTGCGTCAAAACAAGCTTTTTGCCAGCAAATAGCTATTGGTACCATCAATTCAAATGATAAAATTGAATTGAACGATAAAAGTAAGCGTGCATTGAAAGTAGCTTATTTGCGTTCGTTTGCAGATGGAAGAAAACTAGATACTTTTTATATTGATAAAGTGGGTCAGGTAAAGTATTTAATTTTATTAGGTTCTAAAGTAAATGTAAAAAGTAAAACAGCAGTAAGTATTACTATAGTAAATAATACTGTTCATTTAAATGCCAATTCAGAAATGAAAACTTGCAGTAATGGTGCTTGTGATGAGTGTAATTTTTTTACTGAAAATAATAAAGTGGTTGCTTGTAAATGCGAATCAAATGGTTCTATAAGTAACCATTGTACATATAAAATTAACGATGGAAATTTTTTTTACACCTTAGTTTCAAAAATAATTGAAGAGTAATTAAATGTTAAAAATAGGTATAACTGGAAGTATTGGATCAGGTAAAAGCATCGTATGTAAAATATTTGAACAACTTGGTGTGCCAATATATAATGCCGATGAAAGGGCAAAAATACTAATGATTTCAAATGCCGAAATAATTGCAAAAGTAAAGTTGCTTTTTGGAAATGAAAGTTACACCGAAACTGACGAATTAAATCGAAAACACCTATCAGATATTGCATTTAATAACAAAGATTTATTAACTCAATTGAATCAAATTGTTCACCCAATAGTTTTTAAAGATTTTGACAATTGGCTACTTGAAAAAGAGCAGTTAAATATTAAATACATTTTAAAAGAAGCGGCATTGATGTTTGAAACTGACAGTTATAAAAAACTAGATAAATTTATAGTAGTAACTGCTCCAATGGAATTAAGAATTAGCAGAACCATGCAAAGAGATTCCATTTTAAAAGAACAAGTATTATCAAGAATGAATAATCAATTGAGCCAAGAAGAAAAGCTGGCTAAAGCAGATTATGAAATAATAAATAACGAACAAACTTCACTCATTGAACAAGTTTTTTCATTGCATCAGCAATTTTAAGGACAATGCCATTGATAATATAACAATTCTTTAAAAGTAATAAATTCGCTTTTATAAATTTCCATTCAATTCCAGTGCATTCAAAACAATCCGTTTTATAAGTATATTTTAAGTTAAAATTTTGCTTAAATATATAATTCAATATTCTCATGTAGGATTTATTAATTGTACTTAGGTAAGTTATTTTTTTCCTAATTAATTTAAAACGAGTAAGTTTTAAAATTACATTTTTTTTCTTCAATCAATGTGAGTTAAAAAAACAATAAACTCTTAGTTTTTTATCCATGACGATAGTCATTGGATAAAGTAAAAACTGTCACATTAGGTTGTATCTCAGGTCATTTTTGAAAAATTAAACACTTTACATCTTTGTAAGGTAAATAAAGCACAAAAAAATAAAAATATAAAAGTGCTTTAATTATTAATTAAATAAAAAAAATAATCTAAAAAATGAAATCAACTATTATGAAACACAACACATCCATTTTTCTAGTTGCATTTGCAATTAGCCTAACTGTTTTTTTGCAAAGTTGCACAAAAACAAACGTAGAAACTGTTTACAAAACTGATGCACTAATAGAAAGTGTAATTATACCTAATTCAGACGTTCCAGTTCCATTAAATTTTGTACTTGATACAACCTTTAATAATGAAAAATCGCACAGTAATGTAAATTGGAAATCTCGTTATTTTGATTTTTCTGACACTTGGTTAACAGGTCGTTTTGGTGAGTTTCATTTTGTGCCTGATTTTTCAGTTCCATCAAATAAATTAGGTGGAGTTCATTGCGCAATGTCTAAAGGAGTTCAATTGAAAAATTTGAACTTTAACGAAAAATATCCTGCAGATCAGTTTTGGTCAACTGGCCCAAACACACAAGGACCTCCTTGTTACTTCAGATTTAATGCTAGCGACCTTTCAAAAAATTATTTAAAATTCTATGTATTGGTTTCAACCATGAACACTAGTGAGCCTGGTAGAGATGGATACATCCAATGTGGACAAAGCTACATGGGTACTCAATTTATGGATTCTACAAGAAGAGTGGTTGACCCTACAAGCGATACTTGTTGGTTAGTAGCACAACCAGGAACTTGGAAACAACAAGGTAATGGTTATGTATTTACAGCGGATTTTACCTTTAATAGATACTTGCATAACACACCGGGTAAAAATGATGGAGACCCTATTACAAAACCTGTTAATGTTTATTTATCTTATAATGGTTCATACGACTTCTTAACTGCTGGTGGTCCTGCTGGAACATTAAGATGCGGATTTAGTGCTTCATTCAGTTTCCTTAGATCTGATTATTTTGACAAAACAGCTACTAAATTATACTTAAAAAATCCTACAGCTGCTGAAAAAACAAATTCTAATGCAGCATTTGCCATAAATAAAACTTACGGAACTTATTCTGGTTCGGTAGCTGACCAAATGTTTATTAATGCAAACATGGTATTTTCAAAATCACATCAATAGTTTCTAGTTAAAAATCAAAACATTTAATCAAATAAATAAAAATAAAAATATGAAAACGTATAAATTAATATTTTCAATTTTAACAGTAGGTACATTTATGTTTGCTTCTTGTACTAAAGAAGAAACTAAAACTGTTGAAGTAAATAAGTCTGTTTCTGACGGTCAAGCCCTAATAAAAGGTACTGTAAAATATTTAGATTTTGCCATATCGCCAACTGCCGTACCTGCACCATTTGCTACCATTAAAATTGCAAGTAATGTTACTACTAAAGTTTTTGATCAATTTTGGCAAGCTGATTCAGCTGGTAATTTCAGT
>JBIILW010000133.1:0-5689 GCA_044338265.1 Bacteroidia bacterium
CCTAGTAGCAAAGTTGATGGAAATGTAAAAGCAGCAAATTGCGATGTACAAGGTACAGTGAATGGCAATATTTCTATTGAAGATTTATTGACAGTTAAAGCAACTGCTAAAATTATAGGTGATATAAAATCGCAAAAATTAGTAATCGAATCAGGAGCTGAATTTAATGGAAATAGTCAGATGGGAGTGAGTAAATCATCTGATTTTGTTCAAAAACAATCAAATCCATTAAACGTAAAAGCAGCTGTTATTGCTTAAAATATTATAAATTAACACTTAAAAAAAACACTTAAAAGACGTAGTTTATACGTCTTTTTTTATGAATAAAATATGCAATTATTCTTCCATCAAAATCTTGAAAAAAATACAGTAGAACTCCCCGAAGATGAATCGAAACATTGTGTAAGGGTTTTAAGAAAAAAAGTGGGCGATGAAATCGTGTTAATTGATGGGAAAGGTAATAAAGCTATTTGTAAAATAACTGATGACAACCCCAAAAAATGTAAATTGGAAGTAGTTGAAAAGGTACATTTTACTGCCAAAGCAATAGGTTTACACATTGCAATAGCACCCACTAAAAACTTTGACAGGATGGATTGGATGTTGGAAAAATGCACTGAAATTGGTATAACTGAAATTACATTTATAGAAACCGAAAACTCGGAACGAAACAGAATAAACTTGGAACGTTGCGAGAAAATTTTAATTCAATCAATTAAACAAAGTAAACAATATTGGTTGCCTAAATTGAACAATATTATTTCATTCAAGCAATTTATTTCAAATCAAAAAACTACTGATTTGAATTGTTTAATGGCTTGGTGCAATGAACATTCCTTAACTATTAATGAAGTCATTGATTTGAAAAATTCAACCTTGTTATTAATTGGCCCTGAAGGTGACTTTACTGAATTGGAAGCTAAAATGGCAATGGAGCATAATTTCAAAACTGTTTCACTTGGACAAAACATTCTAAGAACGGAAACCGCGGCTATTTATGCCACAGCAATTATTAATAATTCTTATTAAATATGAAGATTTTCTTAGCTGTTTTATTTTCCATACTTTTAAATTTTGCGGAAGCGCAAAAGTCAGATTCTACTCATTTTTATAACAAAAAATATGGAATCAAAAGTTACATTATTCCTGCTGTTTTTGTAGCTTATGGCCTATCGAGTTTTAACGATAATGGATTCCCAAGTAGCATGGCTGTTAGAAAATACAGAAATCAAAACTTTGCTACATTTAACAATTCAACCGATGATTACATTGCATTTGCACCGGGTTTATTCATGCTTGGCCTCGATTTATTTCATGTGAATAGTAAAAGTAATTTTGCCAATCAAGCGGCACTAACAGGTAAAAGTGTTATTCTCAGTTTGGCGGTAGTAAATATTTTAAAATACAGCACGCAAGTGATGCGTCCTGACAATACTTCAGAAAATTCATTTCCAAGCGGACATACAACCTTCGCATTTACATTAGCAGAGGTTTTACATCAGGAGTTTAAAGACAAACCGTTTATCTATATTTCAGGTTATGCACTGGCAACAACTGTAGGTGCCATGCGTATTTTAAATAACCGACATTGGTTTTCTGATGTAATGGTTGGAGCGGGAATTGGTATAGCTGCTACTAAGTTAATTTATGCCACACACCAGTACAAATGGAAAATGAACAACAAAGGTTTTTTGCCAATTATTTGCGCTAACCAAGCCGGATTTATTTATACATTCTAGTAATGAAAACAATGACTTTTAAACTAAAGAAGCATCTGGTTATTTTTTTTATTGCGCTAGGTTTGTCTTTATCTTTGGTAATATGTATTGAATACGATTGTACTGGAACAGAAATGTTTCCAACTTATTATGGCAGCCCTTTTGTTTTCAAAAAAACATCTTTAGGCAGTTCAATGCAATTCTTTTATAGTATTTTTGGTATAATCCTTAATTTAATTATTTGGTATATCTTAGTTTACTGTCTTAATATGATAATAAATAAATTAATTGAAGCAACGCACTTTAGTAAATTATCAATAATTATTTATAAAATTTCGATTGTTTTTTTTCTGCTTTTTTCCTTCTTAATTATATTGATGACTTGGCTTGAAATTGGAAGTGGTTTTGGTAAAAACTTTAACTATTGGATTTGGAATTTAAATAAAGATGCAAATGATTGGGGAATGATTTGTGATGGTAAATGGCGTTTTTTTATTTTTTAAAAATAAAAAAAAGCGGTGTTTCCCTTTCGAAAACATCGCTTTTGTTTTTTCTATTTCGCCATTGAAGGCATTTTACATTAAATAATTTATACTGCTGTATTATTCAAAAACAACACACTGTTTTCTATGTCATCGTGCAAAAAACGATCTTTGGTTACAAACGGAACTAATTCACGGTAAGAGGCTATGTAAGTTTCAATTTTTGAAGCACTTTTTAGCGGACGTCTGAACTCCAAAGCTTGGCTTGCATTCAGTAATTCAATGGCCACAATTCGCTCTAAATTTTTAACCACTCGCAAACATTTAGTAGCTGCATTTGCACCCATACTTACATGGTCTTCTTGTCCATTGCTACTCACTATGGAATCAACCGAAGCAGGAGTACATAATTGTTTATTTTGACTCACAATACTTGCCGCAGTGTATTGTGGAATCATAAAGCCAGAATTTAAACCAGGATTACTTACCAAAAATGCGGGTAAATTCCTTTGTCCTGAAATTAATTGATAGGTTCTGCGTTCCGAAATACTGCCTAATTCAGCCAAAGCAATGGCTAAAAAATCTAAATGAATGGCCAAAGTTTGACCATGAAAATTCCCACCCGAAAGTATCAAATCTTCCTCAGCAAAAACATTTGGATTGTCGGTAACAGCATTTATTTCTGTGGTAAATATTTTATTGATATGTTCAATGGCATCTTTACTTGCACCATGAACTTGCGGAATACACCTGAACGCATATTGATCTTGAACTTGCACTTTATGTTGCTTTGCAATTTCAGAATCGGCTAAATTTTCCAATATTTTTTTAGCAGTTGCTATCTGTCCTTTATGCGGACGAACATCATGTAATAAATGATGGAAAGGCTCTAATCTACAATCAAAAGCATCGATTGAAATGCTTGCAATAAAATCAGTTTTAGTTAAAAGTTGATTTGATTTTATTAAACAATAAACGCCATAAGCACTCATAAATTGGGTGCCATTTATTAAAGCTAAACCTTCTTTACTTTTTACAGTAATTGGTTTTAAGTTATGCTCTTCTAGTACTAATTTCGAATTTCGAATTTCGAATTTCGAATTTTGAAGTATATATACATTTCCCTCTCCAAGAAGCGGTAAACTCCAGTGTGCTAATGGAGCTAAATCGCCACTGGCGCCTAACGAACCTAATTCAAAAACTACTGGTAAAATATTATTGTTAAAGAAATATATTAATCTTTCTACAGTATCTAATTGCGCAGCAGAATGTCCATAAGACAAAGATTGAACTTTTAATAACAACATGATTTTTATAATTTCATGTGGTACCAAATCGCCCGTTCCGCAAGCATGACTTAACAATAAGTTTTCTTGCAATTGTACCAAGTTTTCGTTACTTATTTTGGTGCTATGCAATGAACCAAAACCAGTATTGATTCCATAAATCGGTTGGTCGTTATTGGCTAATTTTTCATCTAAATAAGTTCTGCATTTTACAATGCGAGCTTTGGCATCGTCACTTAATTTTATTTGCTTGTTATTAGCAATAATATCTTGAATTTCTTCAATGCTTATTTGGGTAGTTATTTGGTACATACTTTTTTGCTTCTGGCAACTAGCCTCTAGCCTTATATATTTATAAATCTTTGTAATCTTCTAATCTTGTAATCTTTCAATAATTTCTTCAATTGTCAATTCCTCTTGAAATCCAGTTGCTAGGTTTTTTAGTTTTAAAGCTTCGTTTTCGATATAAATAATTGCATAAGCAATATTTTTGCTGCTGGCATATTTAATGGGCTTTTCTAATGGTTTTTTTACATTTATTTTTTCAGAGTAAATTTCCGATGCAATGCCTTTATTTCTTAACTTGCTTAACAATTGAAGCACTGGAGTTAATTCAATATTTTCAATAGAATCATTGGCACAAATTAACACTTTACTGCTGCCTTGCGTTAATGTTTCAGGAAACAATTTTAATTCTTCAATTACATCGTAAATTCTATCTAATCCAAACGATATTCCAACACCCGAAACACCATCTAATCCGAAATTTCCTGTTAAGTTATCGTACCTCCCACCACCGCCAATGCTGCTTCTTAACGAACCATCAGTGGCTACCACTTCAAAAATACAACCTGTGTAGTAAGATAGTCCGCGAGCTAATGAGAAGTCTGTTTTGAGAATTGCTGAATTGCTATATTGTTCAATTGTTTTGAAAATGAATTCTAATTCCTCAATTCCTTTCAACCCTTCACTAGAATTTTGAAGTTTTATTTTTAAGGCCTCCAACATTTCTGCTTCGGTTCCTTTAATAGTTATGATATCAAATAGCGTAGTAATTTCTGTTTCAGTAAAATTTAGTTCGGTTAACTCTTTACTTACGCCTTCTTTGCCAATTTTATCTAATTTATCTATTGCTACCGCAATGGTATTTAAGTGTTCAATTCCTTTTACAACTTCTGCAATTCCTGCTAATATTTTTCTGTTATTTATTTTTATTTCAACATCAACACCTAAGCACTTAAACACTTCTTTGTAAATGTTTATCAAATCTAGTTCGTGTAACAAACTATCGCTTCCAACCACATCGGCATCACATTGCCAAAACTCGCGGTAACGACCTTTTTGTGGCCTATCGGCACGCCAAACAGGCTGCATTTGGTAGCGCTTAAAAGGAAAAGTTATTTCATTCCTATTCATTACCACGTATCGTGCAAAAGGAACAGTTAAATCATAACGAAGTCCCTTTTCTGTTATAGTATTATTGAATTCAATTTGATTTCGAATTTCGAATTTCGAATTTCGAATTTTTTCAAAAGTTTCACCTGAATCTAAAATTCTAAAAAGCAATTTATCGCCTTCATCACCATACTTTCCGGTAAGTGTGCTCAGGTTTTCCATCGTGGGGGTTTCTATTGGCATAAAGCCATATTTTATAAAAACTTTTTCAATGGTATTTAAAATATATTTTCTTTTGGCCACTTCCTGTGGCCCAAAATCGCGGGTACCTTTTGGAATGCTTGGTTTTTCTTTTGCCATAATTATTTGGCAAAGTAATGCCACAAAAGGCATGTTTGCAACAAATTAGTTTTTTAAATAACCCTTTAGCCTTCGTGATTTGTGAATTTTATGCTCTAAAAATGAGCTTTTCCAAGTCATTTATTGTCAAAATATTTTATTCCAATTCTAATATATTCCTAATTTATTCTAATTTGCGATTTTATTAGCAAAAGATTCTAAAAAACACAATATAACATGGATTTTAAAGTAAGAACATTAGCAGAAGTAAGCGCATCAGGACAAGAAGTGGAAGTACTTTTTTGGGTAGGTTGTGCAGGAAGTTTTGATGAGCGTGCTCAAAAAATAACCAAAGCGGTTGCTAAATTATTACACTATGCAAATATTAGTTTTGCCATATTAGGAACCGAAGAAGCATGTACTGGCGACCCTGCTAAACGTGCGGGAAACGAGTTTTTGTTTCAAATGT
>JBIILW010000366.1:0-5672 GCA_044338265.1 Bacteroidia bacterium
CTGATTTATCTTCAAATGTAAACGTATTGGTGGTAACACCTACTGGATATTTATTTCCTGATGTTACACCTGATGTTTGTTTGATTGTTACATCGCCACAATTATCTGTTGCAGTTGGCATGTTAGGGTTATAATCAGCTTTACAATATCCTAGGGCAATATTAGCTGGCACATTACTAACAACTGGCAATATGGTATCTAATACTGTTACCGTTACTATCATGCTAGTTTTATTTCCGCTTATGTCGCCTACAATAAATTCTACTAAATTAGATCCTGCATCGTTACAATTAAATAATGTTTTATTTACTGTTTTTGTGGTGATACCTACATTGTCTGTAGAACCATTGTCTATATCACTTGCTGTTAAAATGGCACTTCCAGTAGCATCTAAATAAAGTGTTTTATTACGTGCTATTATTATTGGAGCCATGGTATCATTCACAATTACATTAACATTCACTGACTCACTATTTCCACTTGCATCGTTAGCAGTAAAGCTAACAACGTTCAAGCCTAAGTTAGAGCCATTAAATGATGTTTTACTTAAAGTTAATGTAGTTATACCACAATTATCAGTTGAACCATTATTCACTTGAGCAGTTGTAATAGTTGCTGTTCCACTTGCATTCAAATAAACATTTAAGTTATTGTTAACAACAACATTTGGTTTGAAAGTATCTAAAACTGAAACCGTAAAGCTTGCATTTGAAATGTTACCACTTGCATCTGTAGCTGATAATGTTAAAGTATTAGAATTAATTCCTCTATCTGTACAATTGAATGATGATTTACTTAATGATAAGTTTGCAATGCTGCAATTATCAGAAGATCCATTATTCACTTGAGCTGGTGTAATAGTTGCTAAACCTAAACCATTTAAGTAAACTGTTAAGTTTTGTGCGATAACTGTTGGCTTAATAGTATCAAATACAGTAATAATTGCATTAGCAGTAGCTATATTATTGCTAATATCTCTTACTGTTAATACTACTGCATTGTTTCCAATATTACTACATCCAAAAGTAGTTTTACTCAATGAAATACTAGTTACACCAACATTGTCAGTTGAACCATTATTCACTTGTGCTGCGGTTACACTTGCTGATCCGCTTGCATCTATATAAATGATTCTATTCTGAGCAATTGCAACTGGCATCATGCTATCTAACACATTTACATTCACATTTACTGACTGGTTGTTTCCACTTGCATCAGTTGCTGTAAAGCTTACTATGTTTAAGCCTAAGTTAGTTGAATTAAAGCTAGTTTTACTTAAAGCTAAAGTTGTAATACCACAATTGTCATTTGAACCATTATTTACTTGAGCTGTAGTTAATGTTGCCACTCCACTTGCATTTAAGTATATATTCAAATTGTTATTTACAACAATATTAGGTCTAATGGTATCTAGTACCGAAATGTTAGCCAATGCTGTTGAGGTATTACCACTACCATCTATTACTGATAATGTAATAATATTTGAGTTGATTCCTCTGTCTGTACAATTGAAAGTAGACTTGCTTAATGAATAATTTGCAATGCTACAATTATCAGTTGATCCATTATTTATTTGTGCCGGTGTAATACTTACTTGACCGATAGCATTTAAATAAAGTGTAAGGTTTCTTGATACAGCTACTGGTCTTATTGTATCTAAAACAGTAATTGTTGCAGTTCCAGTTGCACTATTATTACTGATATCACTAACAGTTAAAGTAACTAAGTTTGCGCCAAGATCTGAACAGCTAAACGCTGTTCTACTTAATAATACGCTTGTAACACCTACGTTATCACTTGAACCGTTGTTCACTTGTGCTGCAGTTAAACTTGCTGTACCACTTGCGTTTAAGTATATAGTTCTGTTTTGAGTAATAACTATTGGTCTTACGGTATCTAACACAGTTACTATTACATTCACTGTTTGGCTATTACTGCTATTATCTGTTGCAGTAAATGTGATATTGTTAATTCCTAAATCAGCAGCTGTGTAAGAAGTTTTACTGATACTCAATGTTTGAATAGAACAATTATCAGTTGTTCCATTGTTAACTTGAGCTGCAGTTAAACTTGCTGTGCCAACACTATTTAAGTAAATAGTTCTGTTTTGAGTTAACACATTTGGCTTAATTGTATCTAATACAGTTACCGTAGCATTGATTGTTCTAAAGTTACCACTTGCATCAGTAACTGTTACTGCTACCGTGTTAGTTCCTAAGTTAGCACAACTAAAGTTGTTTTGATTGATGCTACTTATTAATCCTGATGAACAATTATCGCTACTGCTTAATATTACTTGAGCAGGTGTTAAACTAGCCGATCCTGTTGAATTTATATAAATACTAGCTGGCCTAGTAGTTAATAACGGTCTAACTGTATCTAATACTGTAACCGTAAATGCTCTACTACCAATGTTTCCAGTAATATCCGTTCCATTTAATGTAATGGTGTTTACTCCAACATTTGCACAAGTGAAAGCTGTTTGGCTTAATGTTTTAGTTGCAATACTGCAATTATCTGTACTTGCACTGTCAACATCTGCAACTGTAATATTAGCTGTTCCTGTTGCGCCTACATAAACGTTGATGTTTTGTTTAGGACGCATAGTTGGACGAATGGTATCAAATACGTTTACTATAACATTTGCAGTTTTAATATTGCTATTCACATCAGTTACGGTAAATATGATATTATTAGTTCCTAAATCTGTACAAGAATAATTGCTTTTGCTAATTGCAAATGTTGCAACTCCACAATTATCAGTACTATTATTATTTACTTGAGCCGCTGTGATTGATCCCGTTCCTGTAGCATTTAAATAAACACTTTGATTAGATACAATTGCATTAGGAGCTATCGTATCTAAAATATTTACTGCTACTGTTGCTGAATGTGAATTACCACTTTGATCCTGAACGGTAAACAATATATTATTGATTCCTGTGTTTGAACAGTTGAACACCGATTGACTCAATACTCTACTTGTAATGGCACAATTATCAGTACTTGCACTGTCTAATAATCCAGCATTGATAATAACTTGACCATTGATTGATAAATATGCATTATATCTTGCTTTTGGTCTTGCTACTGGAGCAATTGGATCTAAAACAATTACTGTTGATGTAGCTGAATTCACATTTCCATTTACGTCAGTAACTGTTAAAGTAACCGTTTTAACTCCTAAATCAGCGCATGAAAGAACTGTTGGTAAAACTGTAACACTTGCTATTCCGCAAGCATCATTTGAACCATTGTTTATTTGAGCTGCAGTGATTGAAACTGTTCCGTTAGTACCTAAATAGGTAGTTATGTTTTGTGTAATAACTACTGGCTTAATTGTATCTTGAACGGTAACAACTGCAGTTCCAGTTTTTACATTTCCATTTACATCAGTTACTGTTAAAGTTACTGTATTTGTTCCAATATTTGAACAATTAAATGTACTTGGCGATACTGCTAAAGTTGCAATTCCACATGCATCACTTGATCCATTATTTACTTGTGCACCGGTTATTGAAGCTGCACCTAAACTACTTAACTGAACGGTAATGTTTTGTGCAACTGCAATTGGCCTTACTGTATCTAATACCGTTACAACTGCTGTTCCTGTTTTAACATTACCTTTAGTATCAGTTACTGTTAATGTTACAGTGTTTGTTCCAACATTTGTACAAGTAAATGTATTTGGTGACACAGTTAATGTTGCTATTCCACATGCATCACTTGAGCCATTATTTACTTGAGCCGCTGTAATTGATGCAGCGCCCAAATTGTTTAATTGAACGGTAATATTTTGTGTGTTCACAACTGGTCTTACTGTATCTTGAACAGTTACAATTGCTGTACCTGTTTTAACATTTCCATTTACATCGGTTACTGTTAGGGTAACTGTGTTATTTCCAGTATTTGAACAATTAAATGTATTTGGTGAAACCGCTAATGTTGCAATACCGCAAATATCCGTTGATCCATTGTTTACTTGTGCAGCAGTAATTGATGCAGCACCTAAACTATTTAATTGAACTGTGATATTTTGCGTATTTACAACTGGTCTTACCGTATCTTGAATTGTTACAATAGCTGTACCTGTTTTAATGTTTCCATTTACATCAGTTACCGTTAAGGTTACAGTGTTGTTACCAACATTGGTACAAGTAAATGAATTAGGAGATACTGTTGTTGTTGCTATTCCACAAGCATCGCTCGATCCGTTGTTCACTTGAGCTGCTGTAATTGATGCCGCCCCTAAGCTACTTAATTGAACTGTGATGTTTTGTGTAACAACAACTGGAGTTACTGTATCTAATACTGTAATTGTTGCAGTTCCTGTTTTGAAGTTTCCTTTAGTATCAGTTACTGTTAACACAACTGAATTTGCTCCTAAGTTTGAACAAGTGAAAGTATTTGGAGAAACAGCATAAGAGGCTATTCCACATGAATCACTTGAACCATTGTCAACTTGAGATCCTAATACTGTTATTGATCCATTAGCACCTAAATACGCATTGATGTTTTTAGTAATTACATTTGGTCTTACAGTATCAATTACAGTTACTGTTGCATTTGCCGTTCTAAAGTTACCATTCACATCCGTTACCGTTAATGCTACTATGTTAGCACCTGTATTTGAACATGTAAATGTACTTGGACTTGCTGAATAAGTAGCAATTCCACATGCATCTAATGAACCATTATTAATTTGAGTACCAACTATACTTGCTGTTCCTGTTGAACTTAAATATATTGAAATGTTTCTAGTAATTACAGTCGGTTTAATCGTATCAAATATAGTTACTACAGCTGTTCCTGTTCTAACGTTTCCACCTAAATCGGTTACAGTTAGGGTAACTGTATTTAACCCAACATTTACACAACGCAATATATTTGGTGTTACTGTCATACTTGCTATACCACAGAAATCTGAAGATCCATCATTTATTAAAGCAGGGGTTACAGCAACAGTACCATTTGTTGCTAAATATAGTCTTCTGTTTTGTGTAACAACTATTGGTGCTATCGTATCTCTTACGGTTACCGTTGCAATTCTTGTTTTAATATTTCCATTTACATCGGTTACTGTTAGGGTAACTGTGTTAGCTCCAATATTAGAACAAGTAAATGATGAAGGAGAAACAGTTGTTGTTGCTATTCCACAGGCATCGGTTGAACCATTATTGATTTCTGCCGCTGTAATTGAAACCGTTCCAGTAGCACTTAATATAGCTATAACATTTCTTGTAATTACAACTGGTCTAACTGTATCTAATACTGTTATTACAGAAGATGCAGTGTTAATATTACCTTTTGTATCTGTTACTGTTAATACTACGTTGTTATTGCCAATATTTGAACAGTTAAATGTAGCTGGTGAAACAGCATAAGTAGCTATTCCACAATTATCAGTTGATCCTCCATTTACTTGTGTTCCTAAAAGTGTAATTGTTCCAGTTGAACTTAAATAAACTGTTAGATTTCTAGCAATTACATTTGGTTTTATTGTATCTGCAACGGTTACAATGGCTGTACCTGTTTTTATGTTTCCATTTACATCGGTAACAGTTAATGTTACTGTATTGGCACCTGTATTGGCACATGTAAATGAAGTTGGCGAAGCTGATACTGTTGCTATTCCACATGCGTCACTTGATCCATTATTGATTTGTGAAGCT
>JBIILW010000134.1:0-5644 GCA_044338265.1 Bacteroidia bacterium
CAAGTGAATTAACCATTGCCGAGGATGGAAAAACTAAAGCAGACAATGGCAGTTCGGGTTTAGATAAAGATTATGCTTTGGCATGGAGTAATGGTGTTATGGAGCCTTTTACTTTATTAGTTCCTAACTTTTATGGTGGTTCAAGCAGTGGTGAATTAAGTACCAAAAGCGAAACCTATAAAATATATAAAGCCGCTGGTTACGATGCTAAGCAAGCTGTTAAGCAAATGCCAATTTATTGGGGCGATCAACCTTTTACTGCCGGCCCTATTTATTATGGAGCAATCATTTGTTTCTTATTTGTATTTAGTTTAATTGTAGTAAAATCAAGAGCAAAATGGTGGATTTTGTCAGCTTCGTTATTGGCAATATTTTTATCAATGGGCAAAAACTTTATGCCACTAACCGATATATTTTTCGATTATTTTCCATTGTATAATAAATTCAGGTCTGTAACTTTTATTTTATGCATTACACAAGCCTTGTTTCCTTTATTGGCATTAATAGGTTTGAACGATTTATTGAACAATAAAATCAATAAAAAAGATTTAATGAATGGCCTAAAATATGGTGGAGGAATTTTAGCTGGTTTATGTTTACTTTTTGCAATTGTGCCAGGTGTATTCTCAAGTTTTACAGGTTTAAACGATGACAGAATGGATGCAACTTTATTAACTGCAATCAAAACTGATAGAGAAAGTTTGTTTCAAACGGATGCATTCCGTTCGTTTGCTTTAATTGCCGCGGCTTGTGCTTTGATTTGGTTTTATTTCAATAAAAAAATTACCAATATGGTTTTTATTAGCATCATTGGTTTATTAATTGTTGGCGATTTATGGCAAGTAGATAAACGTTACTTAAACGACAGTGATTTTGAGAAAAAGAAAGCCGCTGCATTATTTGAAAAAACAAATGTTGATGCTGAAATATTAAATGACACCGATCCTAATTACCGTGTATATAACAACACCACCGATTTTGATAAAGATGCCATTACTGCTTATTACCACAAATCTATTGGTGGTTATCATGGTGCTAAAATGCGCAGATTTCAAGAGTTAATTGAATGGCAATTATCTAAAAATAACATGGATTGTTATAATATGTTAAATGTAAAATACATTATTTTAGGCGATTCCACAGGACAAAAATTTGTACAGCAGAATCCTGCTGCCAACGGCAATGCTTGGTTTGTAAGTAACACTAAAATAGTAGCCAATGCCGATGAAGAAATAAAAGCCTTAACAGGATTCAATTCAAAACAATTAGCAGTAATCGATAAGCGTTATGAAAACGAATTAGCTACCTTTAAAATGAATTTTGATAGCAGCGCTACGATTAAATTATTGACTTATGCTCCAAATAAGTTAGTGTATGAAAGTAATACCAATGCCGCGCAATTAGCAGTTTTCAGCGAAGTGTTTTACGACAAAGGTTGGGATGCATACATAGATGGAAAATTAGTTCCACACTTTAGAGCCGATTATGTGTTAAGAGCCATGATAGTTCCTGAAGGAAAACATAACATAACATTTAAATTTGAACCTAAAACAGTTCAAAAAGGTCAAACAATTGCATTGGCATCATCTGCCACTTTATATGTTGGCTTAGTGGCTTTATTGGGAATGTATTTTTACAAAAAACGCAAACAAATTACGGAAGAATAATTTGTATTAACTGATTTTGAAAAAGCTTCCAAAACCATAGTTTTGGAAGCTTTTTTTATGTTTTATTATAAAATGTATCATTATGATTTATAAATAAAAAAGCCCTTGTTTTATTATTAAAAACAAGGGCTTTATATGATTGATAATATTAGTTTTGAAACAAATCGCGTTTCAGTTTTTGCCAATCTACTTTTTGTGCTAATAGCGTTACAATTGCAGTAATTACCGCACCAATAAAGAATCCTTTAAAAAATTTATTATTCATAATTTGAATTTATTGTTATGGTTTATAAGTTCCACTTTTCATGTCTTTTTCGCGTTTAGCATCAGCTTTTTTACTTGGTCCACCAAATACAGAAACATTCACATAACGACCAGGATAACGTTGCATATCTTTCAATAATAAGTTCAATTCCTTGGTCGATTTGTTCAAATTATCATAAAGCTCTTGATCGTTCATCATTTTACCTAATGAACCTTCGCCTTTGTTCATTTTTGAAGTAATCGCTGCCAATTCTTTAGTTACTATACTTAAGTTTTCAATGGTACCCTTAATATCAGAATTTGCCAATGAATCGCTTAGTTTACCAAAGTTTTTAATGGTTCTATTAATTTCATCATTGTTTTTAGCAAAGTTGTTACTAATTAACTGAACATTTCCTAAAGTTTTACTGATTGAATTTCCGTTTTCGTTTACAATTTTATTTAAACTTTCAGATGTTAACCTGAGCGCATGCAAAGCACCACTTAAATCAACAACGCTATTGGTTAAATTCTGTGTTCCTTTTTCATTAAAAACTTGTCTGAGTGAGCCCAATACTTTGTCTAAAGTTACTAGAACTTGCTCACTTTTGGTTTTAATTGGAGAAACTAAATTATTGATGGAAGTAAATAAATCTTCTTCTCTTGCACCATTTATGTATGAACCATCAGTTAAAATCGTAGACGATTTATCATCAAAATTGATGCTAATTACATTCCCATCTAATAATCCAGATTTGGTAACTAATGCAATTGAATTTGATTTGATTTGAATTTTACCCTGTATCAATATTTTTACTAAAATACTATCAGTTTTTAGCATATCAGGCATAGAAATATCTTCGATTTGCCCCACTTTAAAACCATTTACATAAACTGGAGTAGAAGTTACCAGCCCCTCAACATTATTATAAATTACATAATAGGTATTGTAAGTAGAAAAGATTTTTTTTCCTCTTAAAAAATTGTAACCAAAATACAATAATGTTATTGCTACAGCAACAAACAATCCAACCTTAGCTTCTTTAGTTATTTTCACAAAAATTTATTATAATAATTATTGGGCAAAAGTATTGTTTTTTAAGTAAATTAATAGATGTTTTTTTATGAAATTAAGATTACCAAATTACTAATTTAGTCATTACTAACTTTGACTTGTACATTTTCAATTGATTGTTTAAAATCAACTAAGGAATATTTTATATTGTCAGTAATTTTATCAACACCCTCATCGCTTGTTAATAAAATTCTGTCATTTTTATTTGATAAAAAACCTGTTTCTATAAGTATGCTTGGCATTTTTGTTTTCCAAAGCACTACAAAACCTGCTTGTTTTACGCCTCTGCTAGTATTTACTTTATTTTTTACAAAATATTTTTCAATTCTAGAAGCTAAATCTATGCTTTTATCTAAGTATGCATTTTGGTGTAACGATAGAATAATATGAGTTTCAGGTGAGTTAGGATCAAAACCTTCATAACGTTCTTCATAGTTTTTTTCCATTAAAATAACGTCATTTTCTCTGATAGAAACTTCTAAATTACTTTCGGCCTTGTGCAAGCCCATAGCAAATGTTTCAGTACCACTTACTTCAGTATTTTTGTTTGCATTGCAATGAATAGAAATAAATAAATCTGCTTGGTTTCTATTTGCAATATTTGCCCTGTCCCATAGTGTTACAAATTCATCTGTTTTTCTAGTAAAAATTACTTTTACATCAGAAAGTTCTTCACTTATTTTTTTTCCTAATGCTAATGCAATTTTTAATGTAACTTCTTTTTCTTTTGCTCCACCATACTGACAACCAGGATCATGTCCGCCATGACCAGCATCTATTACAATGGTTTTTATTTGACGTTTGTTCAAAGCGGGTAAAGCTGCATTGATAGATATCAACAGTACCAATATTGGCATGAAATTTTCAATCTTAGCGAATTTGCCAATATTAATTAGTTTTGCAAACCTCAATAATGAATTATAAATTTTCATATCATTTGTTTTTTAATAGCCAAATTCCTCTAACTGGTAGTTTAAAGTATTTTGCTATTTTGTTTATTTGCAGTTTTTTAAATGTTAATTTTATTGCTGCTCAGCAAAGTAAAGGTAAAAAAATTGATTCCAATGGCTCTGTCGCAATTCAAAAAAATAATAAAGATTCAACTATCAGAATATCAATACCATTATTTTCGGATTCTAGCACCACTACCAATAATAACAATACTTTATATAACGACAGTATCATTAAAGCTAATTTTAGTTATTTACCAAGGAAAAATTCTGCTATTAAAAGTATTGTTAAATATAATGCCAAAGACTCCATTGTATTTATTGATTCGGTGAGAACCTTCGATTTATACAGTGAAGCCAAAGTTTTATATGAAGACTTAAATAACAGTTCTGAACGCATCACTATTGACCTTAATAGGAATACCATTGCTAGTTTGGGAAAAATGGACAGTTTAGGTGCAATTATTGGTGCTCCAGATTTTAAACAAGGAGAAAATAGTTATAAAGCAGTAAAAATTACCTATAATTTTGTAACTAAAAAAGGGTATCTAAAGGAATTTAAAACCAAAGAAGGCGATGGATATGTAAAAGGTACCAATGTAAAACGCGATCCTGAAAATAATTTTTATATTGATGGCGCCTATTATACTACCTGCGATGCGGAACACCCACATTTTTATATCGGCTCTAAAAAAATTAAAGTAGTTCCTGGTAAAAAATTAATAACTGGTCCTGCTAATTTTGTTATTGAAGGAATTCAAACACCATTATTTTTGCCTTTTGGCATTTTTCCTTTAAAACAAGGACAACAATCGGGAGTAATTATACCTCAATACGGTATAGATGCGCAGCGTGGGCCTAATATTCGTCAAGGTGGGTATTATTTGGGTTTAGGCGAGAAAATGGATTTAACACTGCTTGGAGATATTTATACCAATTTAAGTTGGACACTAAATGCAAAATCAAATTATAGCAATAGGTATAGGTATAATGGTGCAGTAAATATTTTATTTGGAAATAATAAATTTGGAAACCCAGATGATGCCAGTTATTATGAACAAGGAACTTATTCCATTGGTTGGAACCATGCTATGGATGGACGAGCAAGACCATTTACCACTTTTAGTGCAAGTGTAAATTTTGTAAGTTCAAATTATTATGCTCAAAATGCGTTAAGGAGTGCTACCCAATTTAACTCCACTTCCCAATCTAGTATTTCGTTTTCTAGGGGATTTAAAAATGGTAAATATAATTTGTCGTCATCGGCCAATGTTACTCAAAATTTACAAACCAGAACATTGTCTGCTACTTTACCAAGTGTAAATTTTACAGTTGCTGCTTTCAATCCATTTAAACCTAAAAGCAAACCACAATCGGAATATTGGTACGAAAAAATTAACATGAGTTACAGCGCGGCATTTATGAATTCATTTACAGCTGTTGATTCAGTTTTATTCAAACAACGCAATGAAGTAAATTGGGGTAAGTATGCTGATACTACTTTTAAATATGGAATTACTCATGCAATTCCTATCAACACTTCTTTTAAATTATTTAAGTTTTATGTGTTAAGTGTAAACGCTAATTATAATGAAACTTGGGCGCCAACTACAGTTAGAAAAGAATTTGTAAATAATGCAGTTCAAACCAAATTAGTCAGTGAATTTGGAAGGTGGTTTTCATTTAATACGGGTGCTTCGTTAAGTACA
>JBIILW010000135.1:0-5571 GCA_044338265.1 Bacteroidia bacterium
AAAGGAGAGTATTTTGGAAAAAATGCACTTAATTCGTTGCTTAACCAAACTGGTTGTGTAGGCGCCCGCATGTACTATGGTTTAAAAGCAGACCAAACCCAATGTTTGGTAATAGTAGGTGTAGATTCAAACGGCAATGACATGACCACTGGTGAAATTATGGAAATGGGATTACCTTGCCCTGTTACTTGTTCAGTTGATAACGCCTTAAATTGCTAACCTTTTTCGATATATTACTCAATTTAGCCTGCCTATCCTCATTCATCGTGGGGATAGGTTTGCATAATAATTATGTTTATCAAACCAAAGTCTTTTTTTATTTTATTACCATTTCTTTGTTTATTCAAATTGCCCTTGATTATTGTTATATCATTAAAACTAATAACATAATTTTCTTTAATTTATACCTTATTTTATGTTTTTTATACTGCAGTTATATTTTTTCTAAACAGATTTTAAAAAATAATCTCATTATCCTATTTTTATCTCTAGCTATAATTTTGTTATTTTATACAAAAGGTATAAATGCATTTAATATTTATGTATTTATTCTTTGTTCACTATTTACATGTGTTACCAACAGTATTCTAATTTTAAAATTAGTAAAAAAAGACGATTTATTGTTTAACAATCCACAATTTTATATCAGCTCAGGATTACTCATTTTTATGTTTTCCATGTCAGCCCCTTTATTGTTAATGAACTATATGGTTATTCATAATTTTAAAATATTAGGCAAATATTATACGGTATTTAGTTCAATTGTTACCATTTTAGTTAACCTATTTTACATCAAAGCCTTTTTATGCAGCAAGAAACAGATATCTTAATCATGATGTTAGTTACCTCTGCCATGATGTTATTATTATCGTTTTTTTTTGTGTATGTAGTAGTAGCATATCAGCGAAAAGCCCGCAATAAACAATTGGAAATATTTAATGCCACTATGGAAGCGCAAGAAGCTGAACAAGGGCGCATAGCCCGCGATTTACACGATCAGCTAGGGCCAACTTTATCTGTTATTAAAATGCAAATGGATGCCATTAGCATTGATGGACTAAATGAAATGGATGTACAAATGAAACATGATATAACCAGACAAATGGAACATGCCATCAACGATTTAAGGAGTATAGCCCATAACTTGATTCCTAAAACATTTTCCGAGTATGGTTTTATTAAATCGTTAGACTATTATATTTTACGTGTTAAAGAATTTAACAATATATATATTACCTACTCCTTACCAAATTGGGACACCCCCATAGATCGCAATTTTGAAATTACTTTATTCAGAATTTTACAAGAACTGTTTCAAAATACCTTAAAACACGCCAAAGCAAATCACATACATTTAAATATGTATATTGAAAACAAGGTACTTACATTACATTATACCGATGACGGAGTGGGTATGAATGAAAATAGTGATATTAGCAAAGGAATTGGGTTAAATAATATTGCCAAAAGAACAACGCTGCTTCATGGCAATATGAAATTAAACAAACAATTGCCAAGCGGATTTGAAATCGTGTTTACTTTTAAACTAACCCCTCATTATGTCAAATAATAAACCTTGGGCACTCATAGTTGACGACCACCCTATGTATAGTGCAGGATTAAAAAATGCACTTTCCAAAACCTATAAATTTGATAAAATAGAAGAAGCATCAAACGGAAAAGCTGCCGTTGATATGATAAAGATTAATCCTAAAATTGATGTAATTTTTATGGATATAGACATGCCCATCATGAATGGCGTTGAAGCTTCTAAATTAATATTGGAGTATAATCCTCAAATAAAAATAATAGTTACCACCATGTTTAGTGAGCCTAAGTATATCAAACAAATGGTGCAACTAAATGTAATTGGATATTTACTCAAAGACAGCAATTTAGGCGAAATTACCAAGGCCCTAGATATGGTGCTAGATAACCAACAGTATTACAGCCCTAAAATACAAGCACTAATATTAGATGCTTACAAAGAAATTGATAAAAGAAAAAAACCAAGCACTACGCAAGATGAAATAACCAACAGCCAAAAACAGGTGTTAGCATTACTATGCCAACAACATTCTAATGCAGAAATAGCTAAAAAACTGAGTATTTCAGAACTTACCGTTAAACGACACAGGCAAGATTTATTAGAAAGAACAGGCTCAAAAAACCTTGCAGGATTGATTATTTATGCCATTGAAAACAATATATATTCCATTAAAAAAACATTGTAAATTTTATTTCGGTTTTCATAAATAACCGGAGTCCGATAGCTATTGGACCCTTTGCTATGGTTTGGCTTCAGACTAGGGATGTAGAGCATTTGCCTATGGTTGAATTCTATGACAAAAGCAAATAATTTTTATATGGTTCGTTATTTTCAATAACAGCACACATTCTTGCTACAATTTTATTTGATATTGCATTTAGAACACTCATTTTAGATTTACCTTCTTCTACCTTTCGTTTGTAATAATCTTGCATTTCGCCTTTTAACTGGATTACCCTCATTGAGCAAAGAAACAATGAACTTTTTAGTGTTTTATTGCCCATAAAATGTACTTGATTTCTGCCTCTAATACTTGTTCCAGATTGGTATGGGAATGGTGCAATACCACAATAACATGCTAGTTGTTTTTTATTAGTGAACTTTTTAAATCCATTGGTAGTGCAATAGAAACTCAACGCAGTTAATAAACCTACACCAGGAACTGTTTGAAGTAAACTTATTTTTTGCTTAGCCTCTTCGTCTTTTTTTACTATTTCGGCAATGTCTTTTTCTATTAGTTTTAAACTTTTTGTAAGCCCGTCAATTGCAGCTTTGCAATGTTTTGCTAGTAAATTTGCGGCATCATTTAATCCTATTGATTCCATTTCTTTTATGGGTTTTTGTAGGTTGGTTAAAGCATTCATTAAGCGGCTTCTATTACTTAATACATCTTGTAAAGTTTGAACAGTATTTGTCTTCTCATCATATTGCTCGGCATTATCCATAAATCTACAAGCATATTTTGCAATATCAATCGAGTCAGCGGCATCTGTTTTTCCTCTCTTTATTCCCGTGCTATGTTTAATAGAATAAGCATTCTCAACCCAGATATTAGTGGTGAATTTACTTAGATTGTTTACTAGTATTCGACTATACATGCCTGTATGTTCCATACAAATTAATAGCTCTTCATTTAGGTTTTTAATACCTTGCTTCTTTAAAAATTTAATAAGCTGGCTAACACCTTTTTTGTTATTAGAAAAGCTTGAAGATACTGTATTGTTTAGTGAACTAGCAGAAACAATAAGTGCTACATCGAATGTAAGTTTTGATACATCGATGCCTAAAATGTTTTGAAATGTTTTTTTCATATATTTGCTGTTAGAGAAATATGCTCCCAACAGAAAAACTGAATAAAACTGTACCCTTAATAATAGGCATTAAGCCTTAAATTCTATCTAGTTATATTCAGCAAAGGGCAGTAGAGGGTTAATTCAACCATTAGGTATCAAAACCTTGGTGTTTTCTTAAGTACCTCTTCTGCTCTCTGTTGTGAGAATATTATTTTATAAAAATAATATATTTTATTCTCACTGCAAGTCTAAAGGGTGTCCTCACCAATCCACTCATTGCCCATTGTTAGTGTTTTAGTGCAGCAGCACCAACAAGAAATACCACAAAATCCAACTTGTAAAGCAAGATTTTGGCTAAAGCCGCCCGAATATCTGTTATCTTTCTCTCCACGCCCTAAATGGCATGGCAATGGTTGTGTCGGCTTGTTTGTATTTGTAATCCAAAACTTTGCTCTCGCAAGTGTTAAGCATCGCAAGGCGAGTGTCACTTGTGATGATAAATAATAAAAGTTTGCAACTTTTGTCCGTGGTTGGTGTCCTCACCAATCCACTGATTGCACGTTGTTGGTGTTTTAGTGCAGCGGCACCAACAATAAATTACACCTACCCTGCCCTTCCTTATTAGGAAGGGTAAGTTCCGTTGTTAATTGTTAGGCTATTTTTTTAATTAATAAAGACGCAATAAATTGACGTCTCTACTTTGACTATTTTAAAAAGTTTTAGGTAAATGAGTTTTGAGCAAAAAAAATCTATGTTTGAATTATCATTGTCTTAAATAAGAGGAAAATTTTAGAAAGTTTAGCTCTTTTACTTTTTGTAAATATCACTATTATATATTTAATTTGAATTTGTGAAATTTTTATTAAACCTATAAACATGAAAAATATAATCTATTTAATAATATCAACATTATTATTCGCTTCAATTAATGTGTCGGCTCAAGTTTATTACAAACCAAATACTAAAGCTAAAGAAATATATGATGAAATTCCTTCGTATAAATTTAAATTGGGTTGGCTTCAAAGTATGGAAACAAAAAAAACATTAGGGCAAATTGAAAAAAGTTTAATCAAATGTATAAAAAATGATTCAAACTTTGCTCAGCCATATGCAGCATTGGGAAATATTAAAATGCTTGAAAATGATTTTTTATCTAAAAATGGTGCTTTTAGCTACTATTCAATATATTTAGAGAAATCAAAAAAGTATCCAATTAAAGAAGATTGTCCCATTTATTACAAACCTTTTGATCGAGATAATGAATTTAATGGTGGTAATTGTATCAATGCAATCAAAGTAAATCGTTTACTCTCATTTTCTATGGGATACAATTTAAATCCTGAATATTTTATTCCTAAAAATGGGTTTTTCTCATTTGAAGAATTAAGCAACTATATAAAATTGTGTGAAGATGATTTGGAGAGTTTTTCTGAAATAAAACAAGGAGAGGACAACTCAAAACTATATCAAGCTTATTTTAATTTATACACTATTAAAGGAGAGCTTGAGTTTAACCAAAGAGATTACAAAAACTCAGCAATAAGTTATAAGTTACTACTTGGAAAACTAAAAAACAACTCTGGGAATTATTTAGAAAAATCAACTATAATATTATTAAAAAGACAGGTTTATGAAAAACTTTATAATCTATTCATTTCAATTGGGGATAGGGAAAGTGCTTTAAACTCACTAATCGAGTTTTATAAGATACCTTTCAAGGAAACTGAATTTAATTCAATTAATTTTCAGAAAAAAAGAAAAGAAATATTTAGATTAATCAATGAAATAAATGGTTTCAGCCCAAATGATTATGAAATTTGCCAAATAAATGGCAAAGAAGTGTTTTGTGAAAATAAAAATATTGAATTAGAAAACTATTCTTCTTCGGTTCAATTTTTAAGAGCATACAACAATAATAATTTGTTAGATATAATTTTTGGTATTGAACCAAACAATTTTGACAATAATGGTATTAGAACTGGAGATTATTATAATAATTTTTCATCAAAAGCAACTATTAAGAACATCTATTCTTTTTACCTAAAAACAGGTAGAGAAGATGGATTGATTTGGCCAAAATATAAACCAATTAATTATGCAAATGATTTAGTTAAAGAAATACCCACCTTGTTGTCAAATTTATATAATTGTAGATGCTTTAATAAATTGTTAGATGTTAAAGTTGACTACTTAAATGGTGTGCAAATCTTCGTGGCTTCTAAAAAAGAT
>JBIILW010000136.1:0-5530 GCA_044338265.1 Bacteroidia bacterium
TCCATCTCCTGGTGATCCTGTTCTTGCCCCAGGTGTTCCAGTTGGTGAAGAATTGATACCGTTGTTAATAAACACCATTGGCAAAATTAGTGCGCTTATAATGAGTAATTTTTTATTCATATATTTTATTTTAATGTTGCAAACAAAACTTTTTTATTTGCATTTCAATGTCATTTTTTTTGCAATAAAACTAGTTTTTAATTTTTTAACCAAGCCTCTGGATTTAAAGCTTTCTTTCCTTTAAATATTTCAAAATGAATTTCAGTTTTTTGTTCTAATTCAAAAGTAAATACTTTGCCTAAAACTTCACCAACATTTATTTCTTGTCCTATTTTTACTTGAACATTTTCTAATTTAGCATAAACGGTAAAGTACTCGCCATGTTTTACTAAAATAATTTTTTCCATTCCAGGCACTTCAAAAATGGCTTTAACTTTTCCTTTAAAAACACTTCGTACAGTTGTTTCTTTTTTACAAGCTATGTTAATTCCGTTATTGGTAGTATACACCGCTTTTAAAGTGGGGTGTTGGTGGGTCCCAAAACCTTCGGCTATATAACCATTATTAACTGGCCAAGGCAAACGGTTTTTCATGTTTTCAAAGTTTGTATTGGTCAATAAATCATCGGGTGAAAGGGTTGATTCAGGAACTTTTTTAGTTTCAGGTTTTGTCTCAATTCCTTTTTTCTTGTTTTCAGCTATGAGTTTTGCTCTTTCTACGTCAGACTTTTCATTGGCTATTCTACGTCTTTCCTCCTCACGTCTTCTAGCATCTTCAATTTCTTTTTGGATTAAATCTGATATTTTTTGTGATAATTTTTGAAAATTTCTTTCGTTTTGTGCTTGCTCTTCTTGTAATACTTTTTGTTTTTGTTGTAAACCAGTAAGCACTTTTGTCTCTACTTTTTTATCAACTTCCAATTCCTTTTTTTCTACTTCTTTAACGGTATATAGTTGCTCACTTTGCTTTTTAACTTGAAGCATGTTGTTAATTTCATCTTCTATCGATTTTTGAATATTAACAATTAATCGTGCTTGAAGCTGCTTGTATTCCGAAAGTTTGTCTAAGTATTTTATTCGTTTGTAGGCATCATTAAATCCTTCGGAGTTAAATATAAAAGCCAAATCGTTTAGGTTGTTTTTGTTTTTATAAATAGCCACCATATTATTGGCATAATCTTTCTTAAGTCTTGCTAATTGTGCTTTTAGCGTGTCTATGGTAGTTTTACTTTCGTTTACTTCAACCGAAATTTCAAATATTTCTTGACCAATATTATTTATTACTTTTTCACGCGTTTTTATCTGCGCATTGATGGCTTTTAGTTCAGTAAGTTTAGTGTTTTCCTTTTCCTTATTTTCAGCAATTACTTTTTTTGTTTCACCAATTCTGGCTAATAAAGTCTTGCGCTCATTTTCTAATTGCTTTCTTTTCTGTGAAGTTTTTTGCGCAAAAACTGATACATTTAAAAGCAATAATATGACTACCAGTAAAATTGATTTACTGCTAACGATATATTTAATGGCTAATGGTTTTATAACTGGCTGGTACACGTATTTGAGGGTCTCTCTTTTTTTCAAATGCAAAGTTGAATAGTTTCATGTTGCATCCTAAATTTTTTTCTGCCCTAATGTTGATAGCTAGCTCACTTGGATAATAATTTGTACCATTTGCTGTATATTCCTTGTAATTGATGGCTAAATTTTGGTTTTTAAAAGTGTCCTCTAACTGATTTACTTCCAACTTTGCAATTTTATTGATCCCATAAAAGCATTGTTGCGAAGCACCCTCAAGCATTGTTTTTAAAATGTATTGCGTAGCATTTGAATCTAGTAGGGTAATGTTTGGATTTTGCGCAAAAAGTGCATTTCCCAAAAACATGTTCTCTATGTTTTCAAATTGAAAGGTAGCGGAACTAAATTTTTTTAAATAATCGTAACTAGCTAAAGTGTTGGTTTTTTCTAAATGGTTCAATATTTGAATTTGAGTAGGGGTGATGTACATTTTGGCCACTTCTATTCCTAATAAATACGTGGCTCTAATAAATATAAATTTTCCCTTTTCCATCTCCAATTGAATATCAAAAGTATAGCTATTTTTACCATCGCTATATTCGCATTCGCCTTTACACGAAATATAATTATAATTACTTTCTTGTTGTTTTATATTGTTAAAAAATGCTGAATTATCTTTTTTTAATTCTCCTGCTTTCGCAATATTAGTGGGTAATTTAGCGCCAACATTCTTTTTCGATTTACATGATTGTACAAAAAACAAGGCAATAAATAATAGGCAACTAATTTTTATAAAAATATATTTCACTTTTAAATTTTATTTGCAGCAAATATGTATGTAAGAATCTTAATTAAAAAATTTGTTTTTGTAAATAGCAATTGGCAGCTATCAACTAGCCGCTGGCAATTCCAAAATATTAAAAAATTTCACAAATTGCTAGTGGCCAGAAGCCAGTAGCTAGTAGCAAAAAATAAAAAAATGTCAAGCCATCATATCGTTCGCGATGAACAAGAACCCGCATTAATCATTGCCAATGGGCAAAGCTGTAGTTTTGAATTAATGGGACAATTACTGGAATGGAGTCCGGTGGTAATGGTGCTAGATGGCGCCATTCACCGAGTTTTGGAACTTGGAATTAAACTCGATATTGTTCTTGGCGATTTTGATCAAGCAGAAAATTGGGACGAATTATTGGCCAATCAGCAACCAGTTGAAGTGGTGCATACCCCTGATCAAAACAAAACAGATTTGGAAAAAGGATTAGATTTTTTAATTGCCAAAGGCCACAAAGCAGTAAACATCCTTTGGGCTACCGGAAAGCGTGCCGATCATCATATCAATAATTTAAGCACAATAGCCAAATATAAAGAACAAATCACGATTGTAATGCTTGATGACCATTCAAGGATTTTTAATTTGCCCAATCAATTTACCAAATGGTATCCTGCAAATCAAAATATTTCATTGATTCCGCTAGGAAGTGTTTTTGGTTTAAGCACTAAAGGTTTAGTTTATAATTTACAAAACGAAGATTTGCATTTAGGACAAAGAACCAGCAGCAGCAATAAAACAGAAGCAGATGGATTGATAGAAATAAAATTTAACAGTGGAAATTTGTTGTTAATGGAATGCAATGATTAGGGAAAGGATTTAATAATAATAACGTTATTTTATAAAACTAATTTCTATTAAAATAAAAACTCGTCATGCAGCGCATCCCCTTTGTTTATTAAGCGCATTTAAAATTCAAAGTTGGTTGCAGAGGAAAGGAGTTTCCTTCTGAATGACACATCGTTTATTTTTTTTACATAAAAAAAGACGCGATGAATCGCGTCTCTACATTTAAATTTTTATACCATTATTCCAATTCCATTACCGCTTCAAAAGCTCGTTCATAGATGGTTTCTTGTTCCGTAATTTGTTTTTTCAATACACTTAACTCCAATTGCTTTTTATTCAATTCAGCAGGATTGCTAGCTATTTCTGGTTTAGCAAAACTTTCTTCCACCGCTGTTAATTGTTGTTTTAGTTTTTCTAATTGTTTTTCGGCTAAATCAAAATCTGTTTTAATTTTTTGAATTTGATTGTTGCTTAATTTCGATTTATTTTCAACAACAAGCGGTTTTACTTCCAACGGTTTTACCACAACTGGCTCTACTTTTTTTACATTTTTATTGGCTTCTTTATTGGCCAATTGAATAGCTTCATTTTTTATTCTAAACTCTTCGTATTCGGCATAAGTTCCCGGATATTCTTTCAATTCTAAATCTTCAATATACCATATTTTATTCGCTATTTGGCTTATAAAATGTCTATCGTGACTAACAGTTATAAAAGTTCCTTCATAAGCTTGTAAAGCTTGGCTCAAAATATTAATGCTTCGCATGTCCAAGTGATTGGTTGGCTCATCCAGTAATAAAAAGTTGGCTTCTGTTAACAATGTTTTTGCTAAAGCAACACGGGCTTTTTCTCCTCCACTTAGCACTTTTATTTTCTTAAATACATCGTCACCAGCAAAAAGGAAACAACCTAAAATGGTTCTTAATTCTGTTTCTGGTCTTTCAGATGCATGGTGAGAAAGTTCTTCTAAAATTTCGTTTTGCTGACCTAAACTTTCTAACTGATGCTGCGCATAAAATGCATCACGAACATTGAAGCCTAATTTGGCTTCTCCTTCATATTTTTCAACACCTGCAATGATTCGTAGTAAAGTAGATTTTCCTTTTCCATTGGCACCAATCAAAGCTATTTTATCGCCACGTTCTATGCGAGCATTTGCTTTTTTTACAATGTCAACATCAGGAAACGATTTAGTTACATCTATCATTTCAGCTACTAAACGGCTACTTTGTAATCCTAATCTAAAATTGATGCTAATGGCTGAATTATCATCTTCGGGTGCTTCAATTTTATCTAATTTATCCAACATTTTTACCCTACTTTGAGCAGCGGTAGCCTTACTGGCTTTGGCTTTAAAGCGAGCTATAAAACGTTCTTGTTCTTTTATAAATTGTTGTTGATTATCGAATTGGCGTTGTTGTAAATCCATTCGTTCATCTTTTGAACTTAAAAAATAACTGTAATTTCCGCTGTATTCATAAATACTTGAATTGGCAACTTCTACGGTTTTATTAGTCATTTTATCCAAAAACTCCATGTCGTGACTTACCACAATTACAGTTCCAGGGTAACCAATTAAATATTCTTCTAACCATTTAATGGTTGGTAAATCCAAGTGATTCGTTGGCTCATCCAGCATTAACAAATCTGGATTTTGCAATAGCAATTTTGCTAACATCACACGCATACGCCAACCTCCCGAAAACTTTTTGTAAGGTTGTTGCAATTGCGCAGTACTAAAACCTAAACCTTCCAACACTTTTTCGCATTTATGCTTCATGTTGTAACCATCTAGCCTATCAAATTCCTCTTGCGCATTGCTGAGTTTATTGATAATTTCCATGCTATAGTCGGTTTCCATTTGCACTAAAATTTCGTCAATTTCTTTTTCCAAAAACAACGCACGACTAAAAGCTTGCATGGTTACATTTAAAATGGTGTCTTCGGTTTCAAAACTTAAATTATCCTGATTTAAAAAACCAATGGTTAAATCTTTGGGCTTACTAATGGTTCCTTCGCTTAAACCAAACTCCCCATTAATAACACGCAATAAAGTAGATTTTCCAGTTCCGTTTCTACCAACTAAGGCAATGCGTTCATTGGGTTTTATGTGCCAATTTGCATTGCGGTAAAGGTAACGTCCACCAAATTCAAAGGCTATATTTGTTAAAGCAATCATGTATTAATTATCAAAATTTTGAGGCGCAAATATAATCGAAACTATTGATTGATTTGAGTTTTGTTCAATTGTTGGGAAAATTAGAAATTTTTATTTTTACCCAAACTTTGTCAAAGTTTAAACTTTGACAAAGTTGATGGCTGTAACGATTCTGGAGACTTTTCACTCATTTAAAATCCTAAGACTCTGACCGCAAAGGCTAGGCTTCAGAATGAGGTT
>JBIILW010000138.1:0-5501 GCA_044338265.1 Bacteroidia bacterium
CTTCTTTTAAACCTTCAGCTTTGTTAATTAATTTCAAAACTGTTAATCCACTTTCTAAGGCATAAGTTCCTGGTCTAAATACTGCCCCATTTATTTGAACCCTATTTTCGTACCTATTCAATAATTGATCAACCTGAAATTCATCGCCACTTTTTGGGTTAAACATGCCAAATAATTCTTCTTGAATATCGGCCACACTTTTCTGTTTAGAAGTGTTTCTGATTACTTTTATTCTTTCCTTAAATGCATCATTGGTAAATCCACCAGCAAAATTGATCACATCTTTTAAAGTTTCATTTTTTTGAACTTCAAAAAAGCCCTCACGCTTTACCTCGCCTTTTATTTCTATTTTATTTTCGTATGGATTTATTTTTATAATATCTTGATCTTGTAACCTAATATTTCCTTTAGTCTCCGCTTTTAACATAAAGTCATAAACGTCTAATGTAACAATTACTTTATTGTTTCTTATTACTTTAATATTTCGCATTGAACCATTTTCATTTGGTCCTCCCGATGCATAAAGTGCGTTAAATACGGTGGCCAACGAAGGTAAAGTGTAGGTTCCTGGTAAGTTAACTTCTCCAACTATTAAAACTTTAATGCTTCTAATGTTTCCAAGTGTAATGTTTACTTTGGTTTCTCCGGTGTTTATTCGTTCGTATATTTGTGATAAGGCACGAATAATTTTCACTTTTGCTTGCTCAATTGTTAAACCAGAAACTTGTACTATTCCCGCTAATGGAATGCGAATATTCCCATCAGGACTCACATTTAAATTCATGGTTTCTTCCGAATAGCCATAAATATCAATGATTAATTCATCATCTGGCCCAATTTGATAGTTTTGTGGCGTGGCCATTTTCATATTTGGCTCAAACGTTAAATTTTTATTGCTGAATAATTCAGCACCAAAAATCTTTGAACGCTCTTTTTCTTGTTGTAAGTTACCGTTGGTTTTTGAAGTACTTTTTCTTTCCCCAGTTTTGGTGGTTTTTGGTTTTGTTGGGGTATTGGTAGCCTGTAAATTATTAATTCTTTCTTTTAATTTTATAATTTCATCAGCAGGAACATTTCTGTTTTTAGCTTCTTTTTCTAATTGCGAAAGCGTTAAACCACTGTTTTGAGTTTTCTCCCAAAATTCTGCTATTTCATTATCCGTTAATTCATCAACTTTAATTTTTGCGATGTTTTGTAAACTAAGCGTTTGATTTTGAGCTACTGAATAATTTAAATTGAAAACGAATATTGAAAATATTAATATGCAAATTCGAGTGATGTTTTTGTATTTATACATATAAAATCGTCTATTTTTTTTTTATTTTAATAGCGCAAAGTAATAATTTATTTTAAAAAATCTGCTATTTATAGGATTTGCTATATAATACACAAAGAAGTAGTATTTTTAGCACATACTAAACCAATTTACTTTACTAATATTGATAAGTTGTTTGTACAATGAGCTAAATATTTAATTTATTTGTTTTTTTTAAACAAGACCAATTTAAATGGATAAAATAAAGTTAAATGTATTGGGGTTAAGTAGCGGACAAAAAAGTGGAAGCTATACGTTAATACTTGGCGACATAAATAGCAATATACGATTACCAATAGTGATAGGAAGTTTTGAAGCTCAGGCAATAGCTATTGAAATAGAAAAAATAGTTCCATTTCGTCCCATGACGCACGATTTGTTTTTGAATTTTTTCAAAGAATTCAATATTGAATTAATAGAAGTACAAATTTATAGTTTAAACGAAGGTGTGTTTCATGCAAAATTGATTTGTGAACAATTGGGAATTGTTAAAGAAATGGAAGCCAGGGCTAGCGATAGCATTGCTTTAGCTGTCAGGTTTAAATGTCCAATTTATACTTTTGAAGATGTGATGGAAGAAGCTGGAATTATTGTGGATGCCAGCGATGAGGAAAGTTTAAACGAGGAAATTCCTGAACAAAATACAAAAGCTAATGCACCCAATGATTTATCGAAAGCTTCAATTGAAAATTTGCACATTTTGTTAAATGATGCGCTGCAAATAGAAGACTATGTATTAGCTGCAAAAATTAGAGATGAAATAGATTTAAGAAAATAATTTTAACCAGTATATTAGTAGGCTAAATAAATTCAATAATTAAAAAGAAACCTTTATGAACATAAAAAATCGTCTTATTTTAATGAGTTTCCTGCAGTTTTTTGTTTGGGGAGCTTGGCTTATTACAGTTGGGAATTATTGGTTTGCTAACAAGCAATGGAGTGGTGCAGAATTTGGGGCTATTTTTTCAACCTTAGGACTTTCTTCCATTTTGATGCCTGCGTTAACAGGAATTATTGCTGATAAATTTTTAAATGCTGAGAAATTATATGGAATTTTGCACATTCTTGGTGGTTTATTTTTATGTTATATTCCGCAAGTTGAATCACCCGCGTCCTTCTTTTGGATAATTTTATTAGCAATGCTTTGTTATATGCCCACTATTTCTCTGTCGAATTCTATTGCTTATAATATTTTAAAAAACAACAAATTTGATGTGGTAAAAGTATTTCCCCCAATTCGGGTTTGGGGAACTATTGGTTTTATCATTGCCATGTGGATTACCAATATTTCTGGTAATAAAGCTTCAGCAAATATGTTTTATATAGCAGCCATTGCAGCTGTTGCATTAGGTATTTATTCATTTTTCTTACCTAAATGTCCTCCACAAAAATTGATTGATAAAAATGCAACGCTTGTTCAGAAATTAGGATTGGATGCTTTCAAACTTTTTGGAACTTATAAAATTGCATTGTTTTTAATATTCTCCATGTTTTTGGGTGCTGCTTTGCAATTAACAAACATGTATGGCGATACTTTTCTTTCCGATTTTTCTAAAATTCCTGAATACAGTAATTCATTTGTTGCTAAATATTCTACCATCATCATGTCCATTTCTCAAATATCGGAAACCTTATTTATTTTAGCAATTCCATTTTTTCTCAAACGATTTGGGATCAAACAAGTCATGTTAATATCAATGGTGGCATGGGTTTTACGCTTTGCATTATTCGCCTATGGCGATCCTTCAGGCGGTTTGTGGATGATTATTTTATCGTGTGTGGTTTATGGAATGGCATTTGATTTTTTCAATATTTCAGGTTCATTATTCATTGAAACTTCTACTGATAATTCTATTCGTTCGAGCGCGCAAGGTTTATTCATGATGATGACCAATGGTTTTGGAGCAGTATTAGGAAGCTCAATCAGTGGCTATGTTATTGATCATTATTTTACTTTAAACGGCAATAAAGATTGGCATGCAATCTGGATTTCTTTTGCTATTTATGCGCTAGTTATTGCTGTTGCTTTCGCCTTGTTATTCAAGCACAATCACAAGCCACAAGAAATAACAAATCATTAATTTCTGGAATTAATTAAAGTTTTTCAAATTCAATTTTGATAATTTAAACGCGTTTCAAGAACCTTTTTTCCAATAAATTCCACGATAAAAAGGCAAGGAAGAATACCGTTATAATGATTGAAAATGCTACTAGAAATGGATTGAATTTGTGGAATAAATTCAAACTTACTACCAATTGAATAATGGGGAAATGGTATATATAAATTCCATAAGAAAAGTCTCCATATTTACCCCAATTATTTAAAAATTTAAATCCGTAAGCAAAGTATAATATTAACAACGACATGGCTATTGGCCTTAATATTTCTAAATTGAAATAATATTCAATTGAAAACACAATGATAGAAATGACAGCCAATTTGTTTTTGTATTTCATGTAAAAATCAAAATAATAAAACAAACTTATTCCTGAAATAAAATAGGTTAAAAATCCTGGAAGTTGATGTTTTAAAATTAACAAAAATCCTACTTTTTCAGGTATAATAAAGTTAGCATAATACAACGCGAGTATGTATAAAAGCCCAAGTAAATAAATGGAAATGAATACAGCTATTTTTTTTTCAAATTTGTTTATCAATAAAATTATCAATGGTAATAAAATATAAAAACTTACTTCTACTTTGATGGTCCAAAGTGCGCCATTAATAGTACATAAAATATTGTTCAGAAAAACACCAGGTAAACAAGGTTGTAAAAAGTTTACGAAAAATAAATTAGCGAAAAAATATTTGTAAAGCATTGAATTTAAAAAGTATTCAGATAAATTAAAGCTACTGAAAATGCTAAGGAATATTGCACAGAAGGTAATTATAAATAAGTAAGCAGGCAGTAATCTTTTTGCTCTTTTTACAAAATATTTTCTAATATTTTGTGTTTTTACATAGCTTCCAGCAATTAGAAAACCACTAATTATAAAAAAACCTGTAACGGAAAGATGGGTATCAAAATATTTTTTTAAAAACAAAAAATCAGGATACAACGAAAGGTCAATAATGTGAGAAAGGATAACAACAAAAGCAAACAAAAACCTTAAAAAATCAAAATTGTTTTTATTCATAGTTATTACTTTTTATGCTATTATTTTTTACAATGATAAATAATTATCTCAGTAATTTTAAAACATCCCAAACCAAATCGGCCTCAAAGCCTCTGCTCATTAAATATTGGGCAGTTTTATTATTTTTTATCAATACATTTTTATCTTTTACTTTATCGTATTTTTCTTTGGCTTCCTTTTTTAAAGTTACCAAATAATCATCGGCATCTATTTCTTTTAAACCTTGCAGAATGCAATAATCTGAAACTTGTTTTTGCTTTAATTCTTGTTTTATTTTATTACGACCCCATTTTTTTATCCTGAATTTCCCACCAGCATATGCTTTTGCAAAACGCTCTTCATTCAAATAATTTTGAGTAATTAACTCAGCAATTATTTGATCGGCATTTTCATAATAAATTCCTAGTTCCGCTAATTTGTTTTTTGTTTCTGAATGACACCTTTCTTGGTAAGCACAATAATTGGCCATTTTTAGCAATGCTTGTTGCGGTGTTAATTTTATTGATTTGTCAGCCATTTATTTTATTCAAATAAACAATAATGATAACTATTTTCAAAATATAATCAAATGCAAACATTAGTTTTGACGCCATGCACGAAAACCGAAAATCATTATCGCTTTTATTTTTTGCCAATGGCATTAGTGGTTTTGCCCAAGGTGTGAGCATGCTTTCCATTCCTTGGTATTTTGCCAAAAATAACAATTCGCAAGTATTTAATTATTCCTATGCTGCGCTAACTTTTTTTATCATGTTTTTTGGCTTGTATGCTGGAACTTTAGTTGATAAATTTAGCAGGAAAAATAATTTTTTATTTACTTCCATCATATGTGGTTTACTTATTTTTACCATTGCCGTTATTGGATATTTCAATCATGGTTTGCCCACTTATTTAATTGTGGCAGTATTTGCCATTACCATGCTTAATTACAATATACATTACCCAACTTTATATGCATTTGGACAAGAAATTTCAAGTCCAGAACAATATAAATCGGTAAATTCTAACATAGAAATTGTAGGTCAATCAACTTCAATATTGTCTGGAG
>JBIILW010000139.1:0-5485 GCA_044338265.1 Bacteroidia bacterium
TATCGCCAAAATATGTAGTAATAGCCGTTTCATATTCGGGCTCCTGGTAAACACCATAAGTGAAAGAATATGTTCCTGGTCCAAAACCCAAAATGGGTCTTTCTTTATTCATGTTTAAAGCTGCCACATACCTATTTACGCGCTCTAAATTTGAAACATCGTTGTTTATATTACTTACAGATTCTAAATGTCTATCAAATCCTTCTGAACTGTTTTGTTTGTTCAATGAAAGCCTGTAAATAATTTCATCGCTATTAACAAAAATCAAAAACACCAAAGTTGATAGCGCTATAATTAAAACTTTGAATCTAATATTTAACCAAATCAAACCGAGCAAAACAGTAGCTCCAGCTAAGCTAATCCATGCGGCTCTGGTGTAACTTAATATTACGCCTAATACAAAAACTAATAATGTAAATGCAGTAATTATTAGCAGCCAAGTTGGAATTTTAAGTCGGAAAGCGTAAATTATATTTAGCAATAAATAAGGAATAAAAAAGGCCAAAGCAGCAGCATAAACTCCATGTCCAATATAAAAAGGTTGATTAATGGTAAAAGATACAATTTGAGCAAAATCGTATTTTGCATGTTGCACAAAAGTGTAAAATACAACAATGATTAAACCTGCAATATGTAACCATAAAAAAGCATGAATATTCTTTATGTTTTTAAATAATACAACAGTTAAAAAATAAAAAGTAGTTACGTACCAAATTCTTGCTAACACAAATTTTACAGAAACCAATACCATTTGGCTAAAAAAAGTATCAAAAATTAGCCATGCAAGATTTATTAAAATAGCAATTGCAATAGGCTGTTTAAAGATTCTGTAATCGTAATTTCTATCAATAATAAATTTAAAAAGTACCGTAGAAGTGAGTAAAATTAATAACGGTTCATCGGGTAAACTAATACCCAAGCCACCTCCAATATTATCAAATTCAATGGAAAGTGGAATGATAAATGATAGAAATAAAATTAATAAATCGGAACGGAAAACGGCTGCAACTAATACTAAAACAACAAAAGGCAACACACTTAACCATTCAAAACCAAGCCATAAAGCAATTATATTAAGTATAATAAACCCAATACCAATACCATAAAACCAATGCTGACTTTGTTTTAATTCCAAAACTTATTCGTTGATATTTATTTGTTTTATTTTTTCAGTAAAAAGCAAAACGATACAGCCCAAAACAAATGAACCGAATATGGAAACAGCTACAATAAGCCATCTAACTGGATAAGCCTTTTTCTCTGAGGTGGTAGCTTGTTGAAGGATAAATACATTACTTAAATTAGCACTCACATCCACATTCGCTTGTTCTAATTTTTTACGTAATTCACTTAATTTTTCTAACTCCAAAACCAACGTTTCTTGCGATGAAATGGCCTCACTACCATACTGAGCTAAACTTGCTTGTTGCTTATTAATATAAGCTTGGTTTCCGCCTTTCCCTGCTAGTTCTGTAATGGCTTTCGATTGTTCCTCAAAACTGTAAACACCCTTTGCACCTAGGTCGCGCATGGTTTGTTTAATGGTGTTTACCTCAGCTTCTTTGTTTTTATATTGTTGTTCAATAATTGCTAATGCTTGTAAAGCAATTCTTTTTTGAATATCCGTTTTTACACTGTCTAAAAGTAAAACTACACCATTGGCAATTTCCGCTGCTTTTTCAGGAACTTCATCTAATACATTTACTTCAATAGAAGCATAAGCAGTTTTTTTTACACTGATGTGCTTTTTGTATAAATTCCCCATTTTAAAGTTTTTCTCCCCATCGTTCTCATCAATTTTATAATGCTCGCGCAATTTAAAATTGGTAATTACTCTATTCTTTAAATTATCACTTTCCAACATTTGAATAAACTGTTGAGCAGTGGCTTGTTCCCCAAATTCTAGTGGATCTTTTACTTTTACTCTCGTATCGGAAAGTAATGCACTAGAAATAGAATTATTGGTAGAAGGATAAAATATGGCTGTTGATTTATACAATGGCTTTATAAACCATGGTCCTGAAAAAATGATTGCTGCTATTCCCGCTCCAATTGATATAATGCTTAGCGGTTTTTTATATTTTATTAAAAATTTTACTACATCAACTAATTCAAAGTAGTACGTTCTTTTATCTTTTTTCATTTTTTAAATAATTAGGTCAAAAATATAAAAATATATTTAGGTGTAAAGTTTTAATTGAATTTGCTTTGAGCTAAAATGCCTAGCTGCTTTATATCCAACAGTTTAAAAACAAAAATTAATAGCATTCCCAAACTGCCAAGTATTCCTAACGAAACAAATAATGAAATAGTATATGTTTTGCAAAAAATAGCTATAACAATTATCAAGATGAAAAGTAGTAATAGTTTCAAAAATACAATTTTATCAAAAGTTATTTTTAAAACTTTATAAGCAAAAAAGCAATTGGTAATCCCAATAAATGTTTGGGTAATTATTGCAGCGTAAGCAGCACCCAAAGCTTGGTATTTTGGAATTAACCAAAGGTTTAAACCAATATTTGTTATCAATGCTATGAATGCTAAAATATTTAATATTTTTAACGAACCATTTGCTGTAAGCAATGAACCAAAAATATACATAAAACAAAGTGGAATAAAGCACAATATAACCCAGCCAAAAACTTGTGTAGCATAGTTATTTGCCTTTGGCGAGAGCAATACCAATATTTCACTTTGAAAGAAAAAACATGCAATTGTAAATATTAAACTTGGCGCAACTAGTATTCCCAAAGCTGTATTTATTAAAGGTGCTAACTTTTGTCTTTCTGCTATCATTTTTGAAAATATAGGAAGTAAAAGCATGGCTACCAAAACTGCCATCATGTTTGCTGCTTCCAGCAATCGGTATCCTAAAGCATAAATTCCACCATGATAATCGCCATTAGGTAAAAGTTTGCCAATCAAAATATTGTCAACTCTGGTATAAAGTGTCATTAACAAAGCAAGCAAAGCGTAAGGCGCAGTTTTTTTGTATATATCCCAAAGAATTTCTTTGTCAAAAACCAATTTAACTTTAGATATTTTTGTACGTATAAATGAAAAGGAAATGGCCGCACTTATTAAATAACCAAGTGTTTGCGCATAAATAAAGTTAGTAATATTTAATTCGAAAATATTGGTAAATAATAAAATTGAACAAAATAAAATCATCAATAACCTATCTAAAACAGATAAAATTGAATCAGTTTTAAAAAGTTGTAATCCGCTCACATTGCTCCTGAAATAAATATGAAAAAAAGAAATTACTTGATTGATAGAAAGCATTAGAATTAAAGACCAAACACTTTGGTCATATCCTAAAAATGCAGCAATAATAAGGGTTAACGCAATGTATAAAGCTGAAAAAAGTAACTTTACGGTGAATAAAACAGAAAACTGTTTTTCTAATAAATTAGCATTTTTGGCTAAATTAGAGGTGGTATAATTGGCAATTCCAAAATCTAATAAAACCGAAAGTAACAACACAAAATTGAACAGAATATAATATTGCCCGTAGGCATCAAAACCCAAACGGTTTTGAACAGCTCTATCAATTCCCAAAATCCAAAATGGTTTAATGAGTAGGTTTACACCCATCATTATTATTAGATTCAATACAAAGGTTTTTCTCATTGGTTGCGCAAATATAGATTTATTCGCCCAAAATAATAGGTTGTAGTTTAATGGATAATTTTTGTCCGTGGTTTGTATCTCCAACAATCCACTTTTGTTCCAACTAAAGGGATTTTAAACGAATAAAATTTATCAAGTATTATTGAGTTTGCTGATAGCTCGAATTCGGTTGGTGAGAATAAATAATTGTTTGAAGAAAAAATCCGTTACAAACTGTAACGGATTTTTTCAATATTAAATACAAAATTTCTAATCTTTCAATCTTCTAATCTTTGTAATCTTCTAATAAACATAAGTACTAAACACCATTCTGCTTCCGTTTGGCATAATTCCTTCCATGACTACTTGTCCTCGTAGTTGTTCAAAATCAGCAATCAAATCTTCTGGTTTTTCGTATTGTTTTTTGTTTAAAGCTATCAATATAAATCCTTCGCTCAAACCAATATTGGCTATTTTTCCATTCTTTATATTGTATATTTTTATACCATTTTTAATACCTAATTTATCTTTTTCTAGCTTAGGCAATGTTTGAAAATCTGCTCCTAATGATTCAGATGTTATGGTTCCTTTTCTAAGTATGGCGGTATTTCCTTCTTTATTAATTAAATTAAAGGTTGCCTCAGTTTCTTTGCCATTTCTTAAATAAGTAAACTTGGCTTTATCTCCCGGACGCATATAAGCCATGTATTCATCAAAAATGGCTTTGCTGTCAATCTCTTTATCATTAATTTTTACAATCACATCGCCAGTTCTAATGCCTGATTTATCAGCAGGACTTTCTGCCAAAACAGAACTTACATACACTCCTAAATTATTGCTTATATTTAGTTTTTGTGCCAAACGTGAATCAATATCCGCAATGTCCATTCCGGTGTAACCTCGTTGTACTTCTTTAAAATCAATCAAATCTTTGATAATTTTTGAAACAATATTAGAAGGAATGGCAAATCCATAACCAATATAACTTCCAGTTTGACTAGAAATAGCAGTATTTATTCCTACCAACCTTCCTTCTAAATCAACCAATGCACCACCACTATTTCCTGGATTGATAGCCGCATCGGTTTGTATAAATGATTCAATAGGAAACTGATTATTTACAATATTGATATTTCTACCCTTAGCACTAACAATTCCCGCAGTTACGGTAGAAGTAAGGTTAAATGGATTACCAACGGCCAAAACCCATTCGCCAATTTTTACATCATCGCTATTGCCAAAAATAATATGTGGCAATGCTTTGGCCTCAATTTTTAAAACAGCAATATCGGTAGAGGGATCGCTGCCAATTAATTTGGCTTGGTAGGATTGTTTTTTATTATTTAAAATAACTTCTATAGTATTTGCACCTTTTATTACATGATAATTGGTAACAATATAACCATCTTCGGTAATAATAACGCCACTTCCGGAGCTTGCTACTGGTCCACGTTGGCCAAAGAAATCAAACTGACTAAAGAAATCAAATTGTGGATCTACATAGTTTTGTTGATTGCTTAATGTTTTTATAAAAACTACGCTTTGGGTAGATGTTGCAGATGCTTTTACAAAATCTAAACTGGTAATTGAATTACCCTTAAAGTTAACCGATTCAATATTATTTTCATTTTTTTTACTAAAATCTTGAACTAATACAGCTGGTGAATACATTTTATAAAACACATACGAACCGGCAATTCCACTAATGAAGCTTACTGCTACGAATACTATTTTTTTTAACATATACTTTTAACTTTTTTATCTTACAATATTTGCACTTATTGATATATTTACTTCTTGATTATTAGGATCATTTGTAATTAATTTGATGCCTCTAATGTCTAATCCCACCACATTAAAAGAGGTGTAATCT
>JBIILW010000001.1:0-18741 GCA_044338265.1 Bacteroidia bacterium
CAAATTTTACCAATTATATAGATTTACGATTAATGATTGCAGGCATTGTTTTAATTGCAGGCATAGTTGCATCGGCTAGGTTATTTGCAAATGCACACAATATTTCGCAAATTATTTCAGGATTTGCTTTGGGATTTGCATGGATGTTGATAGTATTATAAAATTAAAAGAGAAAAATGAGAAAAAAAATAATAGCTGGAAATTGGAAAATGAACAAAAGCTTTGACGAAGGAATGGCTTTAGTTTCAGAATTAAGTAACATGATAAAAGATGAATATCATGGAAGTGCCGAAATAGTAATTATTCCTCCTTCGCTTTATATTAATTCAATTAGCAGAATGACTGCTGACTTTTCAAATATTAGTAGTGGTGCTCAAAACTGTAGTAACCATACAAGTGGTGCTTTTACTGGCGAAATTAGTGCAAGCATGGTTAAAAGTTGTGGTGGTAAATATATTATTATTGGCCACAGTGAACGCAGGCAATATTTTGGTGAAACCAATGATTGGTTAGCTAAAAAAGTAGATGCTGTTTTAGCCGAATCACTGAACCCAATATATTGTGTAGGTGAAACATTAGAAGAGCGCGAAAGCAATGTTCATTTCAATGTTTTAAAAGCACAAATTAGTGAAGGTTTATTTCATTTGAGTGCAGAGCAAATGTCAAATGTGGTCATAGCTTATGAACCTGTTTGGGCCATTGGAACGGGCAAAACTGCTAGTACTGCGCAAGCGCAAGAAGTACACGCATTTATTCGAAATTTAGTACGTGAAAAATACAATGAAACTGTAGCAGACCATTTAACTATTCAATATGGTGGAAGTGTAAAAGCTGATAATGCAGTGGAATTATTTTCAGCGCCCGATATTGATGGAGCTTTAGTTGGCGGTGCGGCTTTGCAAAGCAGAAGTTTTGCTGACATTGTAAAAGCAATGGCTTAAAAAGTATTTTTTGCTTTGATCAATGCTTTGATTTTTGAAAATAATGGGCTGATTTTAAGCAGTTAAATATTTTCTGAATAATATATTTTGTTTCCAACAGAATATTCTTACATTTGCCAACCCAAAAATGGCTCGTTCGTCTATCGGTTAGGACAATTGGTTTTCATCCAATAAAGAGGGGTTCGACTCCCCTACGAGCTACAAACAATTTGATTAATTGCCCTGAATATACAAGTGTTCAGGGCTTTTTTGTTTTAGCCTATTGAAACAATACCATGGTTTAATACAATTTTACTACTTGCGCTTTTTTAATAATATACTTTCAAAAAAACAAAGTTTGAGCTACTAAAACCGTTTGTTTTTAAAAAGAAAATGGATAAATATTTTATTTTTTGTAATTTTATTTTGAAAATCAAAACTTGCGAGTACTTTTGCTTTATATTTTAAATTTAGATGCGAATAGTAACTTTTGCGAAAATTAAAGAATTGGCTGAAAAATATCCTAATTCGGAAATTGCTTTAAGAGATTGGTATTTTAAAACCAAAAGAGGTGAATGGGAAAATATAAGTGACGTAAAAAAAACTTTCAATAGCATTGACTATATTGGTAACAATCGTTATGTTTTTAAAATAAAAGGTAATGATTTCAGACTGGTTGCTATTATTATTTTTAAATCTAAAAAAGTATATATTAGATTTATTGGAACACATTCAGCATACGATAAAATAGATTGCTCAAAAATTTAAGTACCATGAGAACAATTAAAACAAAAAAAGAATATAATGCATTATGCTATCGCATAGAAGAGTTATTAAATATAGTAAATAACGAAACTCCAATAACAGACAAAAATTTTATTGAATTAGATTTGCTTTCTGATTTGGTAGCTGACTATGAAGAATTGAATGAACCAATTAAAGCACCTTCGCTCATTGATGCCATGAAGTTAAGAATGTATGAACGGGGATTAAATCAAAAAAAATTATCCGAATTATTAGGGATTAGTACATCTAGAGTTAGTGAGTATTTAACTGGAAAAAGTGAACCGCCATTAAAAACAGCCAGGGAAATTAGTCAAAAGTTAGATATTGATCCAATGATTATACTTGGGCTTTAACAGATAAAAAATAGTTTTTACCTCCATCATTTTACACAAAAATTCCAATGTCAATAGTTCAAAATAAATTCAAAAATTACCAGGTAAATCCTAATACAGAAATTCTAATTCTTGGAACTTTTAGCCATGATGTGGTAGATGGTGCAGATTTCTTTTTTGGAAAAGCACGAAATTTCCTTTGGCATTTATTACCCATTTGTTATAACTTACCAAGTTTAAAAGAAGCTACTTTAAAAGAAAAGCAAGATTTTATGCTAAAATATAAAATTGACTTTGCCGATTTGATAGCAACATTAGACGTTCCTGAAGGGGAAGAAAATAATTTAGATGATACTTTTATTGATACGCATGCCAGCGAATGGAAAGATATTCCAGCTTTAATAGCTGGTTTAAGTCATTTGAAAGCAGTTTATTTTACCCGAAAAACATTTAACGGAATTGCCAATACAAAGAAACAAATTGCGCTTACAGCGCAATACTGCTTAGAAAATAAAATTAGATTCTGTAAGCTTGAAACACCCGCTAAATTTTTTAGTCCCGAAAAGCAACAGCAATGGATTGACACCATTGTAAAACAAAAAACTTGTATGAAGTTATAATAAAAAAAGCGCTTGCAAATATCTGCAAGCGCTTTTTTTTTATATTGAAATCAATCGAAATATGAACTTATTCAACGATTAATTTCTTGGTAATGCTACCATTTTCATTGTAAATATTTACAAAATAAATTCCTGTATGTAAATGATTCAAATTTAAATTTGTTGATGCTTTATTTGATTGAATGGTTTCAATAATTTTACCACTTAAATCCATTAAAGTAATTACATTTTTAGATCCAAAAGCAATGTCAATAGTTACCATTTCTTTTGCAGGATTTGGATATAATTTTACATCATTTTGTGCTAAAACATTATAAACGCCAACACCTTGAGTTTTTATGTCATCAAACAAAAAGTCTCTTAACAGCGATTCTGTTGTATCCATGTATGCAGTGCTGGTTTCAACGGTTCCAACTCCAGGTGAAAAAGGAACATGAGGCGCATCTTTAAAAGTATAAAATACCGATTTCATTCCTAGAATTTTTGCCATAGAATCAACCACAAAGCTTCCACTTAGTATACCAATTTTTAAATTATTAAAAGAAAAATAATCAGTTTTATAAGGAACTGTAGCATCTTTGGTTCCATGAACACTAAATATAGAAACATTTTTATTATTACTCATCCAATTCACATCGCCTATAGCGCCACACAAATTAATTACTCCTTTTACTCTCCAACTTTGACCAGGAGTTCCTGATGAACCTTCAATTCCACCAATAGAAACTGTGTCAAATTTAGGATTAGCTGCACCCACTTCACTAGGTAAATCTAAAAATGCTTCGTGTAAACCTAAAACACCGCCAGCAGAAACACCACCAAGATAAACTTGACCCAAACTAATTTTATAAGTATTGGCATTAGCTCTTAAATAACGAATAGCACCTCTACCGTCTAAAGTACCGCGCCAAACTGCATTTGCAAATTGAGGTCCTGCTTGTGATTGATCCAATAATATTTCAGTGATGTCAACTCCTAATCTATATTGAATAGACACGCAAACATAACCACGTTTAGCAAATTCATTACACAAATAAACCACATCGCCAGCATATCTACTTCCTCCAACAAATGAACCACCATGAGCAAAAACCAATAATGGTCTATTAGATGCGGTGTCATTTACAGGTTGGTAAATATTCATTTTTAAATCTTGTGGAGCATTACTAAATGTATTGGCAGTACCATAAACTACGCTGTCAATTGATACACTTGTAAAAATTTTGTCTTTGTAACGTTGTGCTTGCACGTTAGTAAATACTGCTATTGCAGCAATGATTGTAAATATTTTTTTCATTTTCATTTTGTTTTTAGTAATTCAAATTTAAATAAATATTTATTTAAATAACTATTTTTAAAAATAAAGTTGAACTAAAATGCAGTTTTAATTTTAAAAACAAGTCATTTACAATTCACTAAATGGCAGTTTCCCTTAATTGTTTATATACCAATCAATAATTATTATATTCGCAGTTAATAAATTTATAAAAATGGAAGCTGGAATACCATCAATTGATTTAAAAGACTTTATAAGTGGAGATTTAAAACGCAAAGAAAAGTTTGTTCAAGAACTTGGCTATGCTTATGAAGAAATAGGATTTGTAGCAGTAAAAGGTCATTTGTTAAGCGAAGAAACTGCTGAAAATTTATACCAACAAGTGGAAACATTTTTCAATTTGCCATTGGCAAAAAAAATTAGTTTTGAAAATCCTGAAATAGCCGGGCAACGAGGTTATATTGGCTTTGGAAAGGAACATGCAAAAGGTAGAAGTGTGGGGGATTTAAAAGAATTTTGGCATTTTGGACAAGAAGTAGAAGACAATGATCCAATAAAAAGTGAATATCCTGAAAATATTTTTGTTCCTGAAATGCCAAAATTCAATCATTACGGAATTAAGGCATACAAAGAATTAGAGGAAACAGGAAAGTATATGTTACGCGCCATTGCTTTGTATTTAGGTTTAGATGAATTTTATTTTGATGCTAAAATAAAAAATGGCAATTCAATTTTAAGACCCATACATTATCCGCCAATTACCAATGAACCTGAAAGCGCTGTTCGTTCAGCCGAGCATGAAGACATTAACTTAATTACTTTGTTAATGGGTGCAAGTGCCGAAGGTTTAGAAGTTTTAAACAAACAAGGTGAATGGGTGGGTATTACAGCTTTGCCAGAGCAATTGGTAGTAAATGTAGGTGATATGCTTCAACGTTTAACCAATAATAAATTAAAATCTACCACACATAGGGTTGTAAATCCGCCAAAAGAAAAATGGGGAAGTAGTCGATTTAGTATACCTTTCTTTCTTCATCCTCGTAGCGAAATGCGTTTAGATTGTTTAGAAAGTTGTGTGACCTCAAGTTATCAATTACATTATGAACCAATTTCAGCCGGTGAATATTTAAATGAACGTTTGCTTGAAATAGGTTTAAAGAAATAAAATAATAATTTTCAAAAAATATAAATGCAAGCTTTTCAAAAGCCAAATATTACATTCCATCCAAGTACGCAAAATTTTAGTGAAACTAAGTTTAGCATTGTAATTCCAACCTGGAATAACCTTGCTATGTTGCAGCTTTGTGTGGATTCAATATTGAAAAATTCAAAATATAAACATCAAATTATTATTCATGTAAATGAAGGTACAGATGGCACTTTTGAATGGATAAAAACACAAGATTTTGATTATACTTATTCTCCTGAAAATGCTGGAGTTTGTTATGCATTGAATGCCATGGTTACATTGGCACAAACTGATTATATTTTATTTTTAAATGACGATATGTATGTTTGTCCTAGTTGGGATGTGGCATTAACCAACGAAGTTCATAAACAAATAAATCAATTATGGTATTTTAGTGGAACCATGATTGAACCAAAATATAGTTCAAATAAATGTGCCATTTCTCCTTATGATTTTGGAACTTCACCCGAAAATTTTAAAGAAGCGGAACTTTTAAATTTTATAGAAAAAATCAATACACCTGATTGGTTTGGTGCAAGCTGGCCGCCAAGTTTAGTTCATAAAGAAATGTTCTTAAAAGTTGGCGGTTTCAGTGAAGAATTTAGCCCTGGAATGTATAGCGATCCAGATTTTTCAATGAAATTATGGAATGAGGGAGTTCGGAATTTTAAAGGAATAGGCAATAGCTTGGTTTATCATTTTCAAAGTAAAAGTACAGGCAGAGTTCAGCGAAATGATGGAAGAAAACAATTTGCCGCTAAATGGAAAATTCCATCCTCGTACTTTTATAAAAATATATTGCTTTTAGGTGATATTTTTGATGACAATCAATCTTTAAAAACAAAAAAAGACATTGGTTTTTATTGGGCAAAATTAAGAGCTTGGTGGATTGCAAAATGAAGTTAACCGTAGCCATAATTACCTATAACGAATCGCAGAATATTAAGCGATGTATACAATCTGTTCAAGCTATTGCCGATGACATTATTGTGATTGATTCATTTTCGATCGACAATACTGTAGAAATAGCAAAAGAGTTAGGAGCAAGAGTAGTTTTACAGCAATTTTTAGGACACATTGAGCAAAAAAACTTTGCTATTTCACATGCATTATTTCCATTTATTCTTTCGTTAGATGCCGATGAAGCCATTGATGAAACGCTAAAAAATGAGATTTTAAAAATCAAAGCATCTAGCAAACCTGCTGATGGATACATTACTAACCGATACAATAATTATTGTGGGCAATGGATTAACCACGGTGCTTGGCAAAGTGATTTGAAGTTGCGCTTATGGAATAGTCAAAAAGGAAAATGGGGAGGTATAAATCCACATGATAAATTTGAAATGCAAGCAGGAAGCGATATTGAAAAACTAAAAGGTAAAATTCTTCATTGGAGTTATACTTCTATTGCTGAACACGAAGGAAAAGTGGAATATTTTTCAAGCATTGCAGCCAAAGCTTACCAATTAAAAGGCAAAAAATCTTCTTATTTAAAAATATGGTTTAGTCCGTTATTTCGTTTTGTGCGGGATTATATTTTAAACCTAGGTTTTTTAGATGGAAAGTTCGGATTTGTCATAGCCAAACTAACCGCCAAAGAAGTTTATTTGAAGTATAAAAAATTGATGGAGTTGGGGGGATAGTTATTTAGGTAAAATATATTTCCCAAAAATCAATTCAACAAATTCTGCTATTCAACTCCTTCAGAGTTGCCACTCAAATGCATTTATAATTCACCGGTTTTATATCAATATCCAAGGACGTTGAGCGAAGTCAAAACGAGTATCAATTGGATAAAAAAGATTGAGTAAACGAAATTGAAAACATATCAAAATTATCGTAAAAACTCCAAAAGAATAACTCCGAAGGAGTTCAATTTGAATAGCCCTGCATGAAATGCAGGGAAAAATAAACAGTATAAAAACAACTCCGAAGGAGTTGAATAATTACAACAAAATTTTTTCGTCAAATGATCCTCATTTTCTTTGTATAAAACCCCATGATAGTACAAAAAAAAGGCCTCATTGAGGCCTTTTTTATAATAATTGCATAAATGCTAATTAGTTTATGGCAGGTAAAAAACTGTATTTTTTGCTTAATTCTAATTGTGTTTTCAAAAAGTCAGTCGGGTATTCAACTTTTACATCTACAATGGTTTCACCATTCATAACAGGTACTAACTTAGGTTGAATAAATCCTTTGTATGCTGCAACGTTTAACTTATTGAAACGGCTTTTTACTTCCTTTAGTAATGTTTGGTCTACTTTAACGCCATAATTTTCTACCAATTCAGTAGCAGCTTTAAAGTCACCTTCCGATTTAATGCGTTGAATTTCTTTCAATAATTGTCCAAATAAATTACGTAATTTATTATAGTCATTTACTTTTACGTAAGTTTTTCCATTGCGTTTTATAAATGAAATTACATTGTCTTTTTTACCCATTTCGTAAGCCCATTTTGCATTTAATTGACGGTTACGCATGTGTGCTTCTTCTAAATTTTCGCCAATATTTAATCGGGTCAATTGTGTAATTAAACCATTCATAATATAGCCATCGTATTCCGCTTTACCGCAATCAAGACTGGGCATTACACCCATGTCAACTAATTTTTGATCTAACACATAATACAGTGCTACTAAATCGGCACGAGCTTCTTCTAAAGTACTTGCATAATTTTTTAAAGTTTGGTCTGGGTCACCAATTCCTTTGTTAATTTGTCCACTTGCATGGCCTATAACTTCATGCATATCGGTATGCAAATCACCAGCTAAAGAACCATATTTTTTAGCAAGTTCAATTTGTTTTTCGTTTTCAGCAAATTCTTTTAACATGGGACTTTTAGCGCCAACTATATTGTAGCTATGAACAATATTACTTAATGAAACCGATTTACTACCGTGTTGTTGGCGAATCCAATTTGCATTTGGAAGGTTAATTCCTATTGGAGTTGATTGCGCACTGGCACCCGATTCTTGAATAACAGTAATTACTTTTGCCGTAATTCCTTTTACTTCTTTCTTTTTATGTTCATTAGCTATTGGTGAATTGTCTTCAAACCATTGAGCTTCTTTTGCTACTGCTTCTATTCGTTTGGTAGCTATCATGTCTTTTAGCGAAACTACCGATTCAAAAGCGCCACGTTTTCCAATGGCATCATCATATACTTCTATAAAACCATTTACTACATCTAATCTACTATTTACATCCGAAACCCAAGCAATATTATATTCGTCCCATTTTTTTAAATCACCTGTTTTAAAGTATTCAACAAGTAATGATAAAGTCAATTTTTGTTGATCATTTTCTGCAACATTTACTGCTTTTTTTAGCCAATAAACCATTTGTTCCATTGATCGGCTATACATGCCACCAACTTTCCAAACTTTTTCTGTTACCACCCCATTTTCTTTCACCATTTTGCTATTCAATCCCCACGAAATTGGTTGAGAATCGTCTTTAGTCATTTTAGCATCGTAGTAGTCTTCTACTTCTTTTTGGGTAACACCTTCATAAAAATTGTTTGATGATGCTTTTACATTGTCAATGCCTGAAGCTAAATCAACAGTTTTATTTTCAAATTTTGGGTCAAACATAATGGGCTTTAAATCCAACAAAAAATCATCAATTGATTTACCATTTAAAGGCAATAATTTTGAATCAGAACCTTGAACCAAAACTTTAAAAAAGTCGTATGAGCATTCCGGAACAAATTTTAAATTAGAGTAATGATGGTGAATTCCATTTGAAAAGAAAACACGTTTGGCATAAGTTTCAAATTTTTGAAATTGAATATCTTTTTTATTACCCAAATAACTATTTAATACAGTTTCAATTGTTTTACGAATGGTTAAATTATATTTATATTTTTGATCGTAAATAATATCTCTCCCTGAATTGGCAGCTTCAAATAAATAGTATGCTAACTCTTTTTGTTTTGGCGTAAGCTCCTCAAAACCCTCTATTTGGTAACGTAATACTTGTAAATCAGCAAATCGATCAGCTTCCACTTCAAATTTGTGAGCTGTATTTTCACTTTTTTTGTCAGTCATTTTTTGAGGTTTGTTTTGAGCGTAATTTAAAAACACAAGGCAAGTGCTTGCTGCCATTGTTAAAATAATTTTGTTTATTTTCATGTTGTTATTCAATTATTATTTTCTTAGTTGAAATAAAATTATTATTGTTTAATAATTGAAGCAAGTAAATACCTTTTGGCAAATTGGCAACATCTATTATTTTGTTTTTTAAATAATTTTGCTCATTTAATAATTGACCATTTAAGTCAAAAATTTTATAACCTTGAATTATTTCATTGGTTTGAATTTCTATTTGAGTGCTTGCCGGCTGCGGAAACACACTAAAATTGGTATTGCTAAATACATGATTAGTATATGTTCCAGGGCCATTTTGGCCTTCATTGCCGGTGGCAAGTGAAGAATCTGGTTCTGTTTCATAAGCACATTTTAAAATATTTAAAGTGGAGCCATTACTTGATACATTTACCAAAATCCAAAAGTAAAAAAGCTCAGGTGTACCGTAATTCATTCTACCTACTATGTATTGATTTCCTTTTCCTGCAAAATCAGTATAATTTAAAACGGGACTTTGAATAAAAATTGGATTTGATTTCCAAGTGCTTAAACTTGTAAAAATTTGATTGTTATTTACTTTTACAGGATAATTATTTAAACCACTGATGGTTCCAGTAGCCAAATAATTATTGTTTCCATTACCTATTCTTCCTGTTATTGTAATGGAGCCATTTGCAAAATAATTAAACGTTATATCATAAGCACCATCATTGGTTACATCTAATTGGTAGCTAGTATTTACACTTTCTACCGTTTTATTAATAGTATTGTTTACAATTGTTGCATTACTGTAATTAGTTAAAAGTAAAGCGCATAATGCAGTAAAAATCTTTTTATTCATTTTTTTTTGGTTTTTATCTTTGCGAATTAAAGCTAATAATTTGTTTTTTGAAAAGATGATTCTGTCAAAAAACACATTATTGATTGATTTTGTCCATTTTTCTATAATTTATTTTTATTATAACTAATTAAAAAATGTTTGCTTTGCTATTACAATGTTAAACTTCAAAGCTAGGTCATTACAAAAGGAATTATTAGACCAAAACGATATTCCAACGAAGGATTTACACCAAAATTTATTGGAGCTAAATATTATAAATACTTGGCTTGGCGGACATCAAGTAACGTTAAATGGTTTAAAGCAATTTAAACTTGAAAAAAATACAGTTTATACTTTAATAGATATTGGCTGTGGCGGTGGCGATAACCTAATTTATTTGGCTAAATGGGCTAAAAAAAATGGTTTTAAATTTAATTTTATTGGAGTTGATTTAAAAAAAGATTGCATTGATTATGCAAAAATGCAAGTAAAAGATTTTCCTGAAATTACATTTATTGAAGCAGATTATAAGCATTTGCCAAGTATGAATATTCAATTTGATTTTGCTTTAGCATGTTTATTTACTCATCATTTACCAAATCCTGAAATTATAAAATTAATAAAATGGTGTAACTTTAACGCCAAACAGGGTTTTATAATCAACGATTTGCACCGACATTTTTTGGCTTATTATTCCATTGCTTGGCTAACGCAAATATTTAGCAATTCTTATTTAGTAAAAAATGATGCGAAGCTTTCTGTGGCAAGGGGTTTTGTTAAAAATGATTGGTTTCAAATTTTAGTAGAATGCAATGTTCAATTCAGTAATATTCACCTAAAATGGGCTTGGGCTTTTAGGTGGTTAGTAATTGGCAAAAAGTATTAATTAACACCACTATTTTTCCTTCATTTTCAATTAATTTGATTTTACAATACAATTACTTACATTCGCCAAGCTTAATTTTTTATGGAAATACTCATTTTAAATGCCACTGTTTGCTTTCCTGCAAGTCCTTTTTTAAATAAAGTTTGCGATGTGTTGATAGTTGATAACCATATTGATACTATAGTTTTAAGTAGCAAAAAAACATTTTCAAACACTCAAAAATACAAGCAAGTTATTGATGCCAAAAAAGCTAGCTTATTACCAAGTTTGGTTTGTTTGCGTACTCACAGCTCCGATCCTGGTAATGAACACAAAGAAACTTTAGCCACTTTGGCTCAAACTGCAAATGCTGGCGGATTTTCAATTGTTTGTGTTTTGCCCAACAGTGAACCAAGCATTAACAGTAAAAGTGCGGTGGAATATGTCATCAATCAATCAAAGAATTTACCAGTAACTTTATTGCCTTTTGGCACATTAAGTAATAAAATGGAAGGCAAGGAAATGAGTGAAATGTACGACATGCATTTAGCCGGAGCCATTGGTTTTACTGATGCTAACCATGCTGTTAAAAATAGCAGTTTAATGCTTCGTGCTTTGCAATACACTCAAATATTTGGCGCAAAAGTTTTTACACATGCCGAAGATTTGAATTTAAGTAATGGAGGAAGAATGCACGAAGGTAATACCAGCGTGCTTTTAGGTTTAAAAGGCATTCCTTCCATCACGGAGGAATTGGCCATTAAACGTGATATTGAATTAGCAAAATACACCAATTCAAGCATTCATTTTTCGCATATTTCAAGTAAAGTTTCCGTTGAAATAATTCAAAAAGCCAAGAAAAAAGGATTGCCAATTACCTGCGATGTGGCCATTGCAAATTTATGTTTTACCGATACTGATTTGGTAGATTATAATTCCAACTTAAAATTGAATCCGCCATTGCGCAGCAAAGAAGATAGAAAAGCACTTTGGAACGGATTAATAGATGGAACAATTGATGCGATTGTTACTGACCATTTGCCTCAAAATGTAGAGCTAAAAGAAGTGGAATTTGAATATGCTGACGAGGGAATGATTATGCTACAATCTGCATTGCCATTGTTATTAGCAAATGCACCTAATAATTTTGATACCAATTTATTGGTTCAAAAATTAAGTACCAATCCAAGAACTATTTTAAACAAACCAATTCCTGTTTTTGAAAAAGGAGAGGAAGCGGATTTTATTATTTTTGATGTCAATAAAAAATGGATATTGAATGATAAAACAAATTTTTCGAAATCGAGAAATAGCATGGTTTACAATAAAGAATTACAAGGCAAAGTAATTATCACATACTATAAAAACAAAATACAAATATTTTAAAAAATGATCATAGAACACCAAAATAAAGTGATATTAAGTTCACTTCAAGCTTTGCTTGGAACTTATGCAGAAGGAAAAAATTTAACAAATATATACGACAATTGCAGTCAAATATTTGTGTCGATAGATTCGTTTGAAAACAAAATGAAATCGCTGGATACATTAATGAATAAAGGCGGTTATGGCGAAATAGAAGAAGTAGTTTTTGACTTAATGTTGGTTCATTTTTTATCAGCTTTTGCGCACGATGAAGAGTATTTTGACTCAGAAGAATGGGAAGAAATAGAAGAGAAAACCGTAGAACGTGGCACTGAATTATTAAATGTGTTTTTATACATCAATGAGGCCAATGACGCAGATGCAAATATTTCGATTGAAGATTTCTTGAATGAATTTTTGTTAACTGATATGGACGAATTTCAAGATGAATTTAAAATATATGAGCCTTTGATAGAAAACGATTTGGATGAAGCTGATTTTGACGATTTGACAAAATTGAAAGCAACTTTACCAGATTCATCGGAAATAAAAGATATTTTTATACCAATGGTTATGTTTTTCCAAACGCCATATTCAACTGAAATGTTAGGTCAATTTAAAGGCAAATACAATGCTTTTGAAATAAGCGTGCTTGCGGCATTATTAGCGTTTACCAACCATAATTAATTTAAATGGAATACCAAGAAAACGAAATACCACTTTGGCTTCATGCTTTAAAATTTGGAATTATTTATGCTGCTGCAATTATCATTCTTGATTTAGTATTTTTGATTGCTGGAGTTAACAGAGGCGAACATCCACTGATTGATTCCGTTGTTTTATTGACTTCATCGGTTACCACATTATTTTTTGGAATGAAAATAAGAAGAGACCAACAAGTTAATGGATTTAGCAAATATTCAGAAGTTTTGAAAACTGCTTTGTTTATTGGTGTAATGGCTTCTGTAATTTTAGCAGCTTGGAAGTTTATTTTTTATAAATTCATTAATCCTGAAGAATTGTTGAAAGAGATTGAAACTGCTAAAAAAGCAATTTTGGAAATGGATTATTTTGATGAAGATAAGAAAATGGAAATAATCGGAGCCATGAAAGATAAGAATTCGGCAGAATCAAAAATTTCATCACAATTATTTGGAGTCAATATTTATGTTTTGATTGTAAGTTTAATCTTAGCCATTTTTGTTCAAAAACGCAATCCTGAAGATACTTACAAAAGTCTTGACATGTAATCAAATCAATCATATTAACCATTAAATTATTTATAAGTGAAAGAAATTCAAATATCGGTTGTAATACCATTTTATAATGAAGATGAGTCGTTGCCAGAATTATTGGCTTGGATTGAACGCGTAATGAATGAAAATAATTTCACTTATGAAATTATAATGGTTGACGATGGCAGCACTGATAACAGTTGGGCTGTTGTAGAAAAACTTTCTGTAATCAATCCATTGATAAAAGCCATTAAATTCAGAAGAAATTATGGCAAATCTGCCGCATTAAACGTAGCTTTTCATAAAGTGCAAGGCAATGTGGTAATAACTATGGATGCTGATATGCAAGATAGTCCTGATGAAATTCCAGGTTTGTATAACATGATAGTTAACGATGGTTTTGATTTGGTGAGTGGTTGGAAAAAGAAACGCTACGATCCAATTACTAAAACCCTTCCTACCAAAATATTCAATTGGGCTACTCGCAAAATGAGTGGAATAGAATTGAACGATTTCAATTGTGGTTTAAAAGCTTACAAAGTTGATGTGGTAAAAGCCATTGAAGTATATAATGAAATGCACCGCTACATTCCAGTTCTAGCTAAGTGGAATGGCTTTACAAAAATTACCGAAAAAGAAGTTGTACATAGAGCGCGTAAATATGGTGTTACAAAATTTGGTTTCGACCGTTTTATCAATGGTTTCCTCGATTTGTTAACCATCTTTTTTGTATCTAAATTTGGTAAAAAACCCATGCATTTCTTTGGAGTTTTAGGTACTTTATTTTTTATGCTTGGTTTTTTTGGAGCAGCTTATATTGGTCTTCAAAAATTATGGTATATTTCTCATAACATGAATTTAAATAGAGGAATTACAGAACAACCCATGTTTTATATTTCTTTGGTATCAATCATTATTGGAATGCAATTGTTTTTAGCTGGATTTATTGGTGAATTAATTAGCCGAAATTCAAACGAAAGAAACCATTATGGAATTACCAAATACATCGGTTTTAATGACTAAAAAAAAGATTCTAATTATTGGTCCGGCTTGGCCTTTGCGTGGCGGCTTGGCTACTTATAATGAACGCCTTTGCCGAGAGTTCAATTCTCAAGGTCATGAGTGCGAAATTGCAAGTTTTTCATTGCAATATCCTAAAGTTTTGTTTCCCGGAAAAACGCAAATGAGCGATGACTCACAGCCAACTGATATTACCATTCATTCCATTATTAATTCTATCAATCCACTGAAATGGTTTTTGGTGGGAAATAAATTAAAAAATAAGGAATACGATGTAGTGATTTTTAGGTATTGGATGAGTTTTATGGCGCCTGCATTTGGAACCATTGCACGCTTAATGAAAGCCAATGGGAAAACCAAAATCATCACCATTGCCGACAACATTATTCCCCACGAACAACAGTTTTTTGATACCGCATTTACCCAATATTTTATAGATGCATGTGATGGTTTTTTGGCCATGAGTAGGGAAGTATATGCGCATGTTGATTTATTTGCCACAGGCAAACCAAAAAAATATGTGCCGCATCCCATGTACGATATGTTTGGACCATTATTGGATAAGCAAGAAGCTAAAAGAAAATTGGGTTTGAATGAAGCTGATGATTATTTATTGTTTTTTGGATTTATAAGAAAATACAAAGGCCTAAGTTTATTGTTGGATAGTTTTGTTTTGTTAAAACATTCGCATCCAAATTTAAAGCTAATTGTAGCAGGTGAATTTTACGAAAACAGTGAACCTTATTTACAACAAATAAAAAATTTGGGATTAGAAAACAGTGTCATTCTCAGAACTGATTTTATTCCAAATAATGAAGTAGGCGTTTACTTTTCGGCTGCCGATTTAATAGTTCAAACTTATTTAACAGCTACGCAAAGTGGCGTTACACAAATAGCTTATTACTACAGCAAACCCATGCTGGTTACCAATGTTGGCGGACTAGCAGAGCTGGTGCCTCATGAAGTAGTGGGATATGTTGTAGATAAAAATACAACTGAAATTGCTGCGGCAATCAATAATTTTTACACAGCAAACCGTGAACAAGAATTTACTGCCAATATGGAAGTAGAAAAACAAAAATTTACTTGGAAATATTTAACTGAACAATTGTTGGATATTTAAAAGTTTTAAAGTTTTTGGGTGTTTATGTGTTAAAGTTTTTGTAACGTAATTTGCCAATGGTTTGAGTTTTTCCCTTTACGTCAACTTAATTTTATAGTTCCATAGGAACGAAACATATATAGCAACGGGTTTTAACCCGTTGAAAAATTGCGTAACATCCTACATTAAAATCCCCAAATATTTGCAAAAAGCATTCGCTTTTTGCAAATATTTGGGGATTTTCGTTTTTTTGATTTCCCCCAGTTTCACTGGTGGCTATTCATATTCAACTCCTTTGGAGTTGTTCTTTTATTATTTATCATTTGACACTCATAGTATTTTCTCTAACCTCAAGTAAATGCGATAAATTTCAAAATTCTCCAAATTTAATCACGCCTTTTATTTAAAAGATTTGTTTAAAACAACTATTCTTGTTTTTTATAATTTACCCAATTGAAAAAAATATTTAACATACAAAATTTACTACAAAAATTGAGCAATGCTTATCAATTCGACTTAAGGGCTTTTGCTTTGTTTCGAATGGTTTTTGGGTTTGTTATGTTTATTGATTTATGCATTCGCCTCAGCGATTTTAAAGCATTTTACACCAGCCAAGGCGTATTGCCTTTTGAATATTTTAGTCAATATTTTTCAAAATATTACTTCATTCCCATTTATCAATTAAACGATGCTCCTTGGTTTGTGGGAATTTGTTTTGCTTTGCAAATCATTGCAGTTTTATGCTTTGCAATTGGATATAGAACTAGGTTGTTTCAAGTAATTTTATTGATATTTTACATTAGCTTGCACATGCGCAATCCATACTTATTACAAGGCGGAGACGATTTGTTACGAGTGATGCTTTTGTTTAGTTTATTTTTGCCTTTAAATGCGGTTTGGGCAGTTCAAACTAAACCAGTTAAATATAATTTTACCATTCCGGCTTTAGTATTTATGTTCCAAGTATTGATGGTTTATTGGGTTTCAGCACTCATGAAAACCTCGCCTGAATGGCATGGCGAAGGAACAGCTTTGTATTACGCCTTTAACCTAGATTGTATTCAATGGCCCTTGGCCAAATATTTATTGCAGTTTCCCGCATTGCTTCAGTTCATAACTCCAATTATTTTTTACTTAGAAATTAGCGTTCCAATATTATTTTTTATTCCTTTTAAAAACAATGTTTTTCGACTTATCGGTATTGGAATTATGGTGATTTTTCAGATAGGAATTGCATCAACTTTATTTGTTGGATTATTTTACTTAATTAATCTTACTGCGTTGATTCCATTGTTACCAAGCAGTTTTTTTAATTATTTTAAAATTAAAGAGAAGGAGCTTGATTGGAGTTTACAAACTGATAAATTTACCAATTATTTTGTGAGTTTTTTATTGGTTTATGTTTTGTTTTGGAACACCAATTATATTCCACAATTCAAATATGGATTGGCACAACGATTTAAGAGTTTTGCTTTTGCTACAGGTTTAAATCAAAATTGGGGAATGTTTGCTCCCAATGTTTTTAAGGAAGATGGTTGGTTAATTTATGAAGGAATTACGGTAAATAATGATACCTTAGATTTGAATAATAACAATCAAAAAGTCCATTATAAAAAACCTGAAAATATTTTAAAAACAGTTAAAAATGACCGTTGGCGAAAGTATACTGAATACTTAATTATGCAAGACAGAACTTGGCTTCGCGAACCTTTTCATAATTACATTTTAAACCAAAACAAGGATTTAAATTTAAAGCAATTAAACATTATTTACATGATAGAATTAACTCCACCTCCTGGAGGAAAAGCTATCATTACCAAAGTGAATTTGAATAATTGATTTCCATAATCCAATTCCCCTTTTGAGGGGTGGTCGCAGACCGGGGTGGTTTTTAAACGTTACTATTTCAATAAAAAATAGACGTTCCATACAACGTCTCTACAATGTTTAAATTTCATACCAATGTTTGGGAATTCCATTTCGAATTTCGTTTTTTGATTTTCGAATTTATATTTCGATTTAATTTCCACCAATTATTTCCTTATTATTACAGCCTTTATGTATGCAATTGTAGATATTGAAACCACTGGCGGACATGCCTCCACGAATGGAATTACGGAAATTTGTATTTTTATTTATGATGGAGAAAAAATCATTGATATGTATGAATCATTGGTTAATCCAGGTGTGGAAATTCCAAGGTTCATTGAATCATTAACTGGAATTAGCAATGAAATGGTAAGGCATGCGCCTCCATTTAGTCATATTGCCGAAAAGGTTTTTAATTTATTGCAAGGCAAAATATTTATAGCTCATAATGTAAATTTTGACTACTCGTTTATTAAGCATTCATTGGGTTTATGTAACTATAATTTAAACACCAATAAGCTTTGTACGGTTAGGTTAAGCCGTAAAATTATTCCGGGATTTACAAGTTATAGTTTAGGGAATTTGTGTGGTTATTTGAACATCAAAATGTTTGATAGGCACAGGGCCAAAGGTGATGCTGCTGCAACCGTAAAGTTATTTGAAATATTATTAAATAAAGATACCGAAGGCGAAATTGGAAAAATGCTTAAAAAAGGTTCGAAAGAACAAGCTTTACCAGCAAATTTACCCAAACAACAATTTGACCAATTACCGAGCAAACCAGGCGTTTATTATTTCCATAACCAAGAAGGAAAAATTATTTATATAGGCAAAGCCATTGCAATTAAAAGTAGGGTAAGCAGCCATTTTTCAAACAATTCGGCTAATAAACAAAAGCAAGAATTTATGCGCGATATTCATTCTATTTCGTTTGAAGAAACTGCTACAGAATTAATGGCTTTGTTATTAGAATCGCACGAAATAAAACAGCATTGGCCGGTATTAAACAAAGCTCAAAAAAGCTATGAACCCAAGTATGGTTTATATGATTACGAAGACCGAAATGGAATCATTAGGCTAGGAGTGGAGCTCATTACCAAACACCGCCAAGCCAAGCCACTTATGGAATACAGCAGTAAAGTTCAAGCAGTAGAACATATTAAACAACTGGCTGAAACCTTTGATTTATGTCCGCAGTTCTGTGGCATTCAAACACATTGTGTTGATCCAAATTGTGCTTGTAAAAAG
>JBIILW010000140.1:0-5478 GCA_044338265.1 Bacteroidia bacterium
GTTTGCTATCGGCTACATCACTGGTAATTTCTACGCCTCTGTTAATTGGACCGGGATGCATTACTACAATTTCTTTATCTAAAGCATCTATACGTTTTTTATCTAAACCATAAAGCATGCTGTATTCACGCAATGAAGGGAAATATTTTATATCTTGTCGCTCTAATTGAATGCGTAACATATTGGCTACATCACACCAGTTAAGGGCTTTCATCAAGTCTGTTTCTACTTTTACACCTAAGCTTTCTATGTGTTTTGGGATTAAAGTTGTTGGTCCGCAAACCATTACTTCTGCACCTAATTTTTTTAGGCAAATGATATTTGAAATGGCTACTCGTGAATGCAATATATCTCCAACAATAACCACTTTTTTGCCATTTACATTTCCGAATTTTTCTCTGATTGAAAATGCATCAAGCAATGCTTGCGTTGGATGCTCATGAGTTCCATCACCAGCATTGATAATATTAGCTTTGATGTGTTGTGATAAGAAAATAGCTGCTCCCGGTGCTGGGTGACGCATAACGACCATGTCAACTTTCATGGCTAAAATATTATTTACAGTATCAATTAAAGTTTCGCCTTTTGAAACCGATGAAGAGGATGCAGCAAAATTTACAGTGTCAGCACTCAATCTTTTTTGTGCCAATTCAAATGAAATTCTTGTACGAGTAGAGTTTTCAAAAAAGATATTTGCAATGGTTACATCGCGTAATGAAGGAACTTTTTTAATGGGTCTATTGATAACAGTTTTAAAACCATCGGCTGTTTCAAATATCAATTCAATATCGTCAACGGTAATGTCTTTTATGCCAAGTAAATGCTTTTGTGTAAATTGTTTCATTTAATTAATTACTTATTATGGATGCAACATCTGCCTTACTATTTTCTTTCCATTCCACTTTCACTTTGTCGTTTGCCCTTGTATCTACTGTTATTCCGGTGTAATCAGGTTGAATTGGTAAATGACGGCTAAAACGCCTGTCAATTAAAACCATTAACTCTACTTTTTCTGGTCTTCCAAAATCAACTAAAGCATCTAAAGCTGAACGAATACTGCGTCCTGTATAAAGCACATCGTCAATCAATATCACTTTTTTGCTTTCAACTGTAAAATTTATTTTCATGGCATTGGGAACTATTTGTTCTTTTCCACGTCTAAAATCATCTCTGTAAAATGAAATATCTAATTCGCCATAAAGTAATTTTTCGTTTTCAGTAATTTCAACCAAACGCTTTAAAATTCTTCTTGCAAAATAGGTTCCTCGAGGTTGAAGACCAATAATGGCAGTGTTTTCAAATGACCCATGTTTTTCAATAAGCTCATAACAAAGCCTATCTATTACAATGCTAAATTGTTTTTTTTCGAGTATAATTTTACTGTTCATTGGTGTTTTCCAATTTCACTTATTTGTATTTTCAAATTAATTTTTAGTTTCTAAAATTAATTTTCTTTCATTGCAAATTTGCACAATTTATATTAAATAATTGCAACTCCAATTTTATTCAGTATTGCTTGAGCATTTTGTTTGTCTAAATGTAATTGATTTTTTAAAGCATCTAAACCATCAAATTTCTCTTCATTTCGAAGTTTACTAACAAATTCTATTTTTAAATTTTCAGTATAAATTTTCTTTTCAAAATCAAAAATATTTACCTCAATGCTTCGTCCTTTATACGTTATTGTGGGGTTATTACCAATATTTAACATGCCGCCAAATCGTGCTTTATTATACCAAACCCAAACTGCATAAACTCCATCTTGCGGTATTAGTTTATACGAATTTTCTACTTCAATATTGGCAGTTGGATAACCAATTGTTCTTCCTAATTGCTTTCCTTTAATTACTTTTCCTTCCAAACTATAACTATTTCCCAAGTATTTTTGAGCAGTTTGAATATCGTTATTTAAAAGTGCTTGTCTAATTTTAGTTGAACTTACTGCTACGTCATCTATATCTTGTTCTGGTATTTCCTCCACTTCAAATTCATAAAGTGAAGCCGAATTTTTTAAATGCTCGAAAGAACCTTCTCTGTTTTTTCCAAATCTATGGTCGTAACCAATTACTAAGGTATTGGTTTTAATTTTATTAACTAATATATTTCTAATAAATTGTTCAGAACTTAAGCGTGAAAATTCTTTTGTAAATGGTAGAATAATTAAATGGTCAACACCTGCTTTTTCTAATAAATTTATTTTTTCGTTTAAAGTGCTTAACAGTTGTAAACCATGGTCAAGTGGTAAAAGCACTATTCTTGGATGTGGTTCAAAAGTAATTATTACAGTTTCCCCATTTTTTATAGAAGCTATTTGTTTTAAACGTTCAATTATTTTTTTATGAGCCATATGAACACCGTCAAAAGTGCCTTGACTTACAATGGCATTTTTGATTGCTGGAATTTCATCAATATTATAATGTACTTTCATGCTTGGATAAATGTTTTAAAAAAAATAAAATTTATCCTAATAAAATTTTGTAAAACCTATCATTTCTCTCGCAGTGGCAATGGTTTTGCTTGCACTTTCTCTGGCTTTTTCCGCACCCATTTTAGCTATTTTTCCTAACATTTCATCATTGCCACTTATTTCATCTATTCTTTGCTTAATTGGAGAAATAAACGTTGACATGTCCTCGGCAAGTTGCTTTTTTAAATCACCATAACGAATGCTACAATCTGCAAAAGTTGTTTTATAATAACTAATTACCTCAGGGCTTGAAACCAATTTCATTAAATCAAATAAATTTTGAACGGCTTGGCTAGGAGTGGAGTTTGGCTCCGTTGGAGAAACATCGCTTACCGCTTTCATTATTTTTTTTCTAACAGTTGCATCGTCATCATTTAAATTAATAACGGTATTATCTCCATCACTTTTACTCATTTTTCCGCCACCTTGTAATCCTGGAACTTTTACTAACTGATTACCATAATTAAAAGCTTGTGGTTCGGGAAACAACTCATTATTATAAATTCTATTGAACCTATTTCCAAAAGTTCTAGCCATTTCCAAATGTTGTTCTTGGTCTTTGCCCACTGGCACTTTCAGCGCTTTATGAATTAAAATATCGGCAGCCATTAAAACTGGATAGGTTAATAAACCCGCATTGATATTATTAGGATGTGATTTTGCTTTTTCTTTAAATGAAGTTACTCGTTCTAATTCGCCTTTATAAGCATGCATATTTAATAATAAATACAACTCAGCTATTTCAGGTAAATCACTTTGAATATAAATAGTACATGCTTCGGGATCAATACCACACGCTATGTACTCAGCCAAAACTTGTTTTACATTTTGGTGTAAATCTTTAGGATTAGGATGAGTTGTTAAGGAATGAAAATCGGCAATAAAAAAATAACAGTTATATTCATGCTGCATTTTTATAAAATTTTTTACAGCACCCATGTAATTTCCTAAATGTAAATTTCCTGTTGGTCTTATTCCGCTAACTACTATTTCTTTATTCATTTTTTTAAAAAATATTGGTTGCAAAATAACTTTTAAATACACAAACTACAATCGTAATTTTATAAGGCATTGTTTTTTAAAAACTTATTATATATTTGATTATAATTAAAAACCAAATGAAGAAAATTTTTACAGTTATAATGCTTTATATAAGCGCAATTTCTTATGCTCAGTACACTCATATTGAAGTAGTTCAGCAATTAAATAAAAATGGATTTCCTAACTTAACAGAATCTGAAGTTATTGTTAATAGTTCGTCGTTGGATAAAAAAACAGGAATTACACATATTTATTTTAAACAAGTAGTAAATGGTAACGAGGTTTTTAACACCCAAAGTAGCATACATATTGATAAAAACGGGAATATTGTTTCTAAAAACATTGCATTAATAAGTGATATTATAATTGCGAATGCTATAAAAATAGATGCATCTACTGCATTGAATATTGCTTTAGGAGAAGCAAAGATTGTAAAAAATGTGTTAAATAAATCTGCCTTAGCAAGCAATGCTAATTTTAAAATAGTTGATAAAAATGTTTCAAGTGAATCAATTAATGGTAAACCTGTTTTTTATGAAAAAAACAATCAATTGTTTGCAGCATGGGAAATAGAAGTATTAAATGATGAAACCAATGATTGGTTAAACTTAATTATAGATGCACAAGATGGTACTATTTTAAATAAGAATAATTACACAACCAAATGTAATGCTGAAAACATGGCAGCATCAAATATTAATAAACCTTATTATTTTGAATTTGAAGATAACAATTCTTTAGGTAAAACTAGTCCAGCTGGATCTTATAACGTATTTCCTATACCAATGGAAAGTCCGGCAAGAGGAAACAGACAATTAGTTTCTGATGCCAATGATATCAATGCTTCGCCATATGGTTGGCATGATACTAATGCAGTTGATGGTGCGGAGTTTACAATAACTCGAGGTAATAATGTTTGGGCCAAAGAAGATACATTAGGTTCTAACGGAACAACTGGTTTTTCGCCAAGTGGTGGAACTGATTTATTATTTGATTTTCCTTATGGTTTAGACGCTGGCCCTCGTCCAAATTTAAGCGCTGCCATTTCAAATTTATTTTTCTGGAATAATACCATTCACGATGTTTTTCATAATTATGGATTTGATGAAGAAAGTGGAAATTTTCAACTAAAAAATTATACAGGTTTAGGACTTGGAAACGATTATGTAAATGCCGATGCTCAAGATGGTAGCGGTACCGATAACGCAAACTTTTCAACTCCCGTTGATGGAATGAATTCAAGAATGCAAATGTATTTGTGGGGAGTTCCAACTGCTGCTGTTTCAAATATTTTACAAGTAAACTCACCTTCGCCAATTGCCAATAAATATGGAGGAATTTTGGCTACTTTTAGTCCTAAATTAAGTTTAGTTCCTATCACTGCTAATATGGTTTTGGTAAATGATGGAACTACAAATCCAACTTTGGGTTGTTCTACCTTAGTAAATAGTGCTGCATTAGTGGGTAAAATTGCTTTAATTACAAGAGGAACTTGTAATTATGCTACTAAAATATTAAATGCTCAAAATGCGGGTGCCATTGCTGTTGTAATTATTAATAGTTCTGCTACTGGAGTATTTGCTATGACGGGTTCTTCTGCTGGCATTACAATTCCTTCGTTAATGATTGCGAAAGCCGATGGCGATAAATTTAAATTAGATACCATTGGTTTAAACGTAAGTTTATTTGATTCAAGTGTAGCATCTACCAAAAGAATTTATGACAGTGATTTGGATAATGGCGTTATTACTCATGAATATGGACATGGTATTTCTACCCGTTTAACTGGTGGTGCGGGAAATTCATCTTGTTTAACTAATCAAGAGCAAGCTGGTGAAGGTTGGAGCGATTTTTTTGCCTTGGCATTAACTTCAAAACCTTACGAAACTACTTTAACCGGACGCGGAATGGGAACACATTTAATAGCTCAAGATACATCTGGAGTTGGAATTCGCCCATACAGATATGCT
>JBIILW010000141.1:0-5467 GCA_044338265.1 Bacteroidia bacterium
ATCGCCTTTTCCTATTAATTGGTCGGCACCATTGGCATCTAAAATAGTTCTTGAATCTATTTTTTGAGAAACCCTAAACGCTAATCTTGCGGGGAAATTTGCTTTAATAGTACCAGTTATAATATTAACCGAAGGGCGTTGCGTGGCTAAAATTAAATGAATTCCTATTGCACGCGCTAATTGTGCCAAACGGGCAATTGGTAATTCTACTTCCTTACCAGCTGTCATCATTAAATCGGCTAACTCATCTATTACCACTACTATATAAGGTAAAAAACGGTGAGCTAATTTATCGGTTGGGACTAATTTTCTTGTTAAAAACTTAGCATTGTATTCTTTTAAATTTCTTACATGTGCATCTTTTAGTAAGTCGTACCTTTCATCCATTTCCTTACAGAGTGAGCTTAGTGTATTTACTACTAATTTAGTATCTGTAATAATGGCATCAGAATCACCAGGAATTTTGGCTAAAAAATGTCGTTCAATGGTTTTGTATATGTTTAATTCTACTTTCTTCGGATCAACCAATACAAACTTAATTTGCGAAGGATGTTTTTTATAAAGTAATGAAACTAGAATGGCATTTAATCCAACCGATTTTCCTTGTCCGGTGGCACCTGCCATTAACAAATGTGGCATTTTAGCCAAATCGGCTACAAACACTTCATTAGAAATTGTTTTGCCAAAAGCAATGGGTAAATCCATATCGGCATTGATGAATTTTGCCGATGAAATTAAACTTCTCATTGGAACCATAGAAGGATTGGAATTTGGCACTTCTATGCCAATTGTTCCTTTGCCCGGAATTGGGGCAATGATTCTAATTCCTAATGCTGCTAAACTTAAGGCAATGTCGTCTTCCAAGTTTTTAATTTTAGCAATTCGAACACCATCTTGCGGAATAATTTCATATAAAGTAACAGTTGGCCCAACCGTTGCCGATATTTTTTTAATGCCAATATTGTAATTCTTTAGCGTATCTTCAATCATACGCGTTTTTTCACTTAACTCATTGGTATCAATGATTGATTTACTATCGCCATAATCGGTTAATAAATCAATGGTTGGAAAAGTATAACCTCTGTATTCTAAAGTAGGATCGTAAGCTTCATCTATTCCAAAATGTTTTTTAAATGCGGGAACAGGTGCTTCCTCTGGAATATCTTTAACCTCTAAAACTAAGCCACTGTTGGTTTTTAAAGTTTCGTCACTTAATTGTATTGGTTGTTCCTGAGGGCTAATAACTTCTAAAGGTGCATCTTCATCTATAGGAAAATCATTGTTTTCCAAGCCTGTTAAATCTTCTAAAGGACGTTCAACAAGTTCAAAATCTTCCTCATTTAAAGGAGCTAAATCTAATCCGTTGGCAATGGTAATGGCACCTCCTTCGGTAAATATTTTATTAGCTCCATTAACAGTTACGGTTTCTTCATTTTGATTTGGTGCAAGGTTATTTTCAAATAATGAAACAGCTTGAAGTTTAATATTTGGTTGATAAAATTCTATATTAAAAATAGCAGTGGCAAAAACCAAAATATACGATAATAGAAAAAGAACGGTACCAATATTACCTATTAATCCTTGTAAATAAATAATTCCAAAATGACCAAATACACCTCCTAAAACCTGGTAAGTTTGATTAAAAACAAATCCTAAAACAAGTGAAATCCAAATAACACCAAAGAAAGAGTATCTAAGTGTTTTAAAAATAGGAATTGGTTGTAATTTGGTTAAAAGATAAATGCCAAGCGAGAAAAATATGATGCAAAAAGCAAAGGAAGCCACGCCAAAACCTTTATAAAAAAAAACAAAGCCAATCCATGCTCCTAATTTACCCAACGCGTTTTGCGCTAGGGAATCATTGTCAAGTTGAAAAAAACCAAAGGACATGTTTTTTACTAAACTTTGATCGGCTTGCCAAGTAAATAAAAACGAAAAACCTGCTACCAACAAAAACAAGGCAAATAAAACCAAGGTAATGCCCAACGATTTTAAAAAACGTTCATCGTATAAAAACGAAAATAGTTTTAATGAGCCTTTATTATCGGGCTTCTTGCTTTTTTTTACTTCGGGCTCCTCGGGTTCTGGAAAATCATTTACATTCCCAAAAAGCACTTTATTTCCTTTAATAGATTTTGCCATTTTACGTAAACGAAAATAATAGTTATGTAAGTATATTTCTAAAGTTTTTTCTAAACAAAATGAATGGCATTGTACAATAAAGTAAATAGTTGGCTGCTAGCTGCAACGCTAACGCATGCATTTGGCGTGTGGCTATAACTTTGAACAATTTAAAGACTTACACTGGCCAGGAGAAACTTGATCTCGACTCTGCTCGAACTGACCACCTGAGCTGGAACTTAATAAAAACAAAAAAACCACGCAGAAACATAGCGCACATAGTTTATTAGCTATGTTTTCTATGTACCTATGTGGTTAGATTTTATTTAAAAACTTTGTCAAAGTCTTGAACAGTATCTAAAGTCATTTCGAGCGGAGTCGAGAAAAATCAAACCTCTTCTCGACTCTGCTCGAACTGACCACCTGAGCTGGAACTGAATAAAAACAAAAAAACCACGCAGAAACATAGCGCACATAGTTTATTAGCTATGTTTTCTATGTACCTATGTGGTTAGATTTTATTTAATCACTTTGTCAAAGTCTTGAACTTTGACAAAGTGATTATTAGTTGAACTGTTTTAATTATTTAAGCTAAAATCCAATTGAATTTATATTCTGTTTCAGGAATTTTAATTCTATCGGCAATGCGGGTCATTCTATCGGGTAAAGCCATAATATAATCACGGGCTTTTTCCCCACTTTCTTTTAAATTACTCATGCTATCTATTTTCCAATCGTCAATTAACGTTTTCATGATATCAATATAATCATAGGATGTATAAACACCTATACGTTGAGCAGCATCACTAAAGTTTGAAAATATTCCTGTTTCTTCACCTAACTGACGAAGACATTGCGAAGGCATCAAAATTTTATTACGCATCATGGTTTCAAAAGCCAACATCATTTCATTTGCGTCTATTTCAAATATTTTGGTAACAAATGTTTTGTATGCTTTGGCATGACGAGCTTCATCGGCAGCTATTAAACCACATAATTTTGAAAGAATATTGTTTCCTTCTTGCTTTGCAATGGTAGCCACCCTGCGATGTGAGACATTGGTAGCCATTTCTTGAAAACTAGTATAAACAAAGTTTTTATAGGGATCACTGGCGGCACCATTGTCAAAACCATCGGCTATTAAATATTGTGTAGAAGCCTCAAAATTACGCATGTCGATTCGGCCTGATAAATATAAGTAACGGTTCAATGCATCACCATGACGGTTTTCTTCTGCACTCCAACTACGAAGCCATTTCATCCAACCATTGTTTTCATATTGATCTATTCCTTGAACACCAGCTAACCAAGTTTCATAAGTTGGTAAGGCTTCCTCAGTAATGGTATCTGCAACTAATACAGCTAAAAAATCGTATGATAAATTTTGAGCTTGATCTTGAATTGTTTTTAAATCGGCAATAAAGGTTTTATCGGAAGTTAAAGGTAGTAATTCTGATGCTTGCCAATTTGTTTCCACAGGTTTTAAGTATTCATCGTTTATGTCTTCTACTGTTTTACCAATATGTAACATAACTTCCGATCTACTTGCGCTGAGTTTTTCTATCATTTTTTTAATTAAATATCTCTACAAATGTAATTGTAATAATTGTTTTTTGCAATACACCCATCATAATTAACCATTAGTTTTTTTTTATGGAAGTATTTTTAAATAAAAAAATAATCAATACATTAATTCGATATACTAAATTTAATTAGTGATTTCGTTAAATATAATAATAGAAAGTAATTTTATAAGTTGGCATCAGTAAAAAATAACTAATGCCAACTTTCAATATTTTAATTATATAATCTTTACTATGTTAATACTTAGGTAGCGGAACAGATTTAGGAGAATTTCCCATTCCATTATTTAAAATTGTGGTGTTTTTATCATTTAATAATCCAGTAATTTTAAATTCAGTTCTTCTATTTGCTTGATGTTGTTCTTCATTACAAGCTTTAATGTCAAAAACTACATCACATTTACAGTCGTTAACCAACATTGTTTCACCATAACCTTTTGCTGAAATTCTATTCTTACTAATTCCATTACTAACAATATATGCAACAGAAGATTTAGCTCTATTATTTGACAATTTCATATTGTAGTCAAATGAAGACCTACAATCAGTATGCGAACCTAATTCGATAATTAAGTTGGGATTGTTTTTCATTAAACTTACAATTTTATCAAGTTCAATGGCGGCATCAGGTCTAATATTGTATTTATCTAAATCAAAATAAATATTTTCAATTTTTATTGATTTTCCAATTACTATTTCTGAAAGCTCAATTTTTTTTATATAATCTCCCATTTTTTCAATTTCCGTTTCAGCACTTTCATTTAAAGTATTTAATAACATACCAGGATTTTTCAAATAGCCCTCTTTATAAATATCAATATAGTATAATTTGTTGTTTTTTATACTTGAAAAACTAAACTTACCATCTTCATCTACAATTTTATTATAAACAGTATCCTTGGTCAACAAATCAATAATAATAATATTTGATTGGGGTATAGGATCCTTAGTAGATTTATTTATTATATTTCCTTCCACAAGAAAATCTGTTTTGATTTTATGAACTGGAATTATTATTTCGGGAAGGGAATCATTGGTTACAATTGAAATTGTTTTAGGAATATATTTATCGGCATTTATATTTAGTATATAACTAGTTTTATTATACAATAACTCATTAAAAATGCCTTTTTGTGAACTATCAATAATTGAATTATCATTAGAGTTTTCTTCATTTATTTCAATTAAAGAACTACTTATCATTTCATTGGTTGCACTGTCAACTAGCTTAACTGTAAAAGGAGTTCGCCTTAACACATTTAAATTAAATTTATAAATATTATCATCAAATGACATTGTATTTCTATTAGATGTAAAATACCCTTGATCCTTCGTTTTGAAGGTAATTCCAAAATCATCAAACACAGTATTAAATGGAGGAGGAAGTAGATATTTTTTGCCTTCATTGAATAATACTAAATCAAAACCACCAGTAGTTTCTATATGATTTGTTGAAAAGATAAAATTATTTTCCAAATCAAAACTTGGAAAACCTTCATCAAATTCGCTGTTAATTTTACTACCTAAATTAACAGGATTACCCCATTCACTTCCGTTCCAAAATGATGTATAAAGATCAAATCCACCAAAACCACCTGGCATATTAGATGAAAAATACAACTTACTTTCTCTGTCATTAAAGTAAGGTTGTTGTACCGAAAACTTGGTACTACAAAAATATATCATTTCCCCTTTACTCCATTTTTTTCCTGAACGAATAAATGTTGTTAGGTATAAATTATGTACATCTTTTTCATTTGGTT
>JBIILW010000002.1:0-18679 GCA_044338265.1 Bacteroidia bacterium
CCCATGATACCAGCAGCTAAAGTTAATATTGGAATAACTGTTGATTTCATTCCAACCGATAAACCACCAATGATATTGGTAGCATGGCCAGTTGCTGATTGTTTAATAATTGACAATACAGGAGCTTTACCCATTGCGGTGTAATATTCTGTAACTATACTCATAATTGCACCAACTGCAGTTCCAACTAAAATAGCACCAAATACACCGTTTTTGGTAAATTCAACACCACGTAATGAAATTATTCCTTCAGGTAACATCCAATTTACTATAAAATAAGAAGCGATAACAGTTAATGCCATAGAAGCCCAATTTCCTAAATTCAAAGCATTTTGAACATTCGACTTGTCATCTTTTATAGTAACGAACCAAGTTCCAACGATTGAAAATAAAATTCCTAATCCACAAATTACCATGGGTAATAATATAGGCGACATGCCACCAAAATTATCTTGAACAACAACTTCTTGTCCTAAAACCATAGTAGCTAAAATAGTTGCTACGTATGAACCAAACAAATCGGCACCCATACCAGCCACGTCACCTACGTTGTCACCAACGTTATCCGCAATAGTAGCAGGATTTCTAACATCATCTTCAGGAATTCCAGCTTCTACTTTTCCAACTAAATCAGCTCCAACGTCAGCAGCTTTGGTATAAATACCACCACCAACACGGGCAAACAAAGCAATGGATTCAGCTCCTAATGAAAATCCTGTTAGTACTTCAATAGCAGTTTTAACAGTGTTTTCTCCTAAGTCAGCAAAAATGCTTAAGAAAACAATGAATAAACCGCCTAAACCTAAAATAGCTAAACCAGCTACACCTAAACCCATTACAGTTCCACCAGTAAACGAAACTTTTAAAGCTTGTTTTAAACTAGTTCTAGCAGCTTGTGTAGTTCTAACATTTGCTTTGGTAGCTACTTTCATTCCAATATAACCGGCAGTAGCCGAGAACACCGCACCTATAATAAAGGCAATAGAGATAATCCAACTTCCGTGAATTTCTTTACCATTTACTTCATGAATAGTTCCTGAATAAGCCAATAAAGCTGCAGCAAAAACTACAAAAATACTTAATACTTTCCATTCGGCTTTTAAAAAGGCCATGGCACCATCGGCTATATAACCTGCCAATTCTTGCATGTTTTTATCACCTGCATCTTGCTTGTTAACCCAAGCACTTTTAACGGCCATTACTATTAGGCCAACTACACCCAACAAGGGTATTGCGTACATTACACTTTGTATCATTTATTTTATTGTATTGTTTATTTTAATTTTTAAAGCGTGCGAAAATAGGTTTTATGAATTAAAACACCAACTTAGTTTTTAAAATGTCAATTTATATAATTATTAAGAAGTTTTATATCCCTTAAACCAATTCACTGAATAACTTTGTTAGTAAAGGTTGCGCGCTATTGGCAGCAGCTATAATTGACTCCATGCTTACTGTTTCATTCCCTTCAGGAAATCCTAAATCGGTAATAACCGAAATGGCACAAACTGGTATGCCCATTTGAACCGCTACAATGGTTTCAGGAACTGTACTCATGCCCACTGCATCTGCTCCTAAAATGTCTAACATTTTATATTCAGCCCTTGTTTCTAATGCTGGTCCTTGCACCGCAGCATAACATCCTTCGTGCAGTTTTATATTATTTTGCTTTGCAATTTCACGCGCTTTTTCAATTAAAACCATACTATATGGCTCACTCATTTGCGGGAAACGCGGTCCAAATTCTCTGTAATGTTTTCCTCTTAATGGCGTTTCGGGTAGTAAATTTAAGTGATCGGTTAACAGCATTAATTCACTCACTTTTATGTTTCGGTTTAAACCTCCCGATGCATTGCTGATTAATAATTTTTGAATTCCTAAAAACTTAAAAACCCTTACTGGAAAAGTTACTTCTTGCATACTGTAACCTTCGTAGTAATGAAAGCGGCCTTGCATAATTACTACTGGTTTTTTATTGATATAACCAAAAATTAATCGGCCGGTGTGGCTTTCCACAGTGCTGATTGGAAAATGTGGGATATCTTGATAGTTGATGGTGTCTATTATTTCACATTCATTTACCAAAGCGCCCAAACCCGTTCCAAGTATAATTCCAGTTTCTGGTTTTATTTGTGTTTTACTATTAATATACTCAATAGCTTCGTTTATTTTGGTCAACATAATTTAAAATTTGCTTGTTAAAATTGGTTTTATCGTTTTCAAAAAAGGCAATTTCTAATGGTAAATAATAAATTGGATAGTTTTGAAGCAATGCTTTAAACTCATCTGTCATTAAACGCATGCTGTCTTTTTCGGTGCTTATAATAATTTTATTGGTAGATGAATTAGCATCGAAAGCAGCTAAAAGTTTTGTAATTTCTTCGATTGTAAAATCATGATGGTCGCCAAATTGCCAAGCATCAATAATAGTTTTTGAATTAGTTTCTAAATAATTTTCAAAACTGCTTGCCTTGGCAATACCAGTAAACAAAAGTAAATCGGTCTTTTTTATTTTATGAAATGGCAAAATAGTATTGTTATAATAATGAACCAAATCACTGAATTTTTGGTAAGAAAAATATACTTTTTGATGTGCCAAAGGTTTTATTTCAGCAATAATTTGTTGTTTTTCGTTTTCGGCTAAATCAGCATTGCATTTGGTAACTATTATGATATCTGCACGTTTGTAACCAGCTCTGTATTCGCGAAGAGTTCCTGAGGGCGTTAAATAATCTTGGGTAAATAAATTGTTATAATCGGTCAATAAAATATTCAATCCAGCTTTGATAGCGCGGTGTTGAAAAGCGTCATCTAATAAAATAATATCCGTTTCGGGTGCATCAAATAATAAATTTGGAACGCCAATCACCCTATTTTCCGAAACTGCTAAATCAATTTCATCTTTAAACTTTTGCTTGATTTGTCGTGGCTCATCGCCAATTTGAGCAGCTGTACTTTCATTGCTTGCAAAAAAATAACCAATGGTTTTTCGTTTATAACCTCGGCTTAAAACGGCTACTTTATAAGTAGGTTTTAGTAAATGAATTAAGTATTCAATATGAGGTGTTTTTCCTGTTCCGCCAAATGCCAAGTTCCCAACATTTATAATGGGTAATTCAAAGGAGGTTTCGGTCAATAAACCTTTGTTATAGCATGTATTTCTTATGAATAAAATACAGCCATATAATAAGGTTAAAGGTGCAACTAAAATTCGAAAAAGTGTCATCATATTCAAGCTTCGATATTAGGAAATAAAAATTGATTTTTGTTGAGTATTAAATGATTTTTGATTTCCGATTTGGAGATTTTTGATTGATAAAAGAAGCATCGCTCCAAATAAATAAGTAAAGTACATTTTTAGTTTTTGAAAAATTTTCTGAGTTTTCTGAGAAAAATTTCGAAAAAATTGCGGAATAATATATTTTCGATTGATGTGGACACCAAACTGGGATAAAAATATTTTACAGGTAGTTTGTCAAAGTTTAATACTTTGACAAAGTTTAAATCAAAAATACCGTAATTGCAGCCGTGAAAGTTTTAATTATAGACGATGTAGCTGACTTACTAATAACTGGTTTAAAAAAAATTGGTTATTCAGTAACTTATTTACCAAATATCAATCGAGCAGAAATTATTGGAATCATTGCACCTTTTGAGGTATTGGTAGTAAGAACCAAAACGCTTATTGACAGTGAAATATTTGCCGCTGCTAAAAATTTAAAAATAATAGCTAGGGCAGGAAGTGGATTAGATAACATTGATTTATTCATTGCTGCGCAACAAAATATTATTTGTATCAATGCTGGTGAGGCCAATGCCGATGCGGTTGGTGAATATACATTAGGCGCTTTATTGAATTTATTTAGGAACATCAATATTGCCAATTTCCAGGTTCAAAATAAAATTTGGGACCGTGAGGGAAATAGGGGATTAGAATTGAATGGAAAAACGCTTGGAATTATTGGTTTTGGAAACACTGGAAAAGCTTTTGCCAAAAAATTATCAGGATTTGATGTAAATATTTTGGCGTATGATAAATATTTAACAAATTATTCGAACAAAAATGCTCAAGAAGCAAATTTGGACGAAATTTTTGAAAAAGTAGATATTTTATCACTTCATGTGCCGCTAACTAACGAAACAAAAAATATGGTAAACGGTAATTTCTTGGGTAAATTTAAGAAAAAAATTTACCTGTTAAATATGTGTAGGGGAGAGGTGTTAAATATGCCTGAAACCATTGAATTTATTAACAATAACATCATATTAGGTGCTGCATTTGATGTGCTTGAAAACGAAAAATTAACCACGCTAAGCAACCAACAGCAAAAAGATTTTGACTACCTTATAAACAACAAAAAAGTAGTTTTATCACCGCATATTGCCGGTTGGACTTTTGAGAGTTATGAAAAAATTGCGCAAACCATACTCTTAAAATTAACTGACTTAAAATAAGCACAATAAAATTTCTTTAGCGGTTAATTGCTTCTACATTTGATTTATTAATCGAAACCGATTTAATTTACCGCACTTAAACTCAATCCAATTTATAATTTGTAACAAAAATTTACATGAGAAGGATATATTTATTACTAGCTGCCTTAATAGGCATTTCTGCTATTGCAACGGCCCAATCAAACTTGGGTTCACTTGCGGGCAAAGTCAACGATGAAACCAACAAAAAGCCAATAGAATTTGCTTTAGTTACCATAGAAGGTGGTGGTGGGATAAAAAAATCGAAATACACCGATAAAGATGGTGAATTTGAATTTACGGCAATCCCCGCAGGAAATTACGATGTAACAATTTCATTAACAGGATATCAAAAAGCTAAAACTGAAGATATTCCAGTTAAAGGTGATAACAAAATTACCAATAGATCATTTACATTGAGTCCAAGTAAAGGAACCAACTTAGGTCCAGTAACTATCAGAGATAAAGTTCAATTAATTGACCCTGATGATCCTACTCAAAAAACGTTAAAAAATATAAACAAGCAAGGAACTCAAAATATCAATGCATTGGCAGGAAGCCAACGTGGAGTTGATTCAAGAGGAGGCGGAACACCAAATATTGCAGGTTCACGTTCTGAAAATACTGCTTATTATATTGATGGTGTAAGGGTAACTGGAATTAGTTTGCCAGCTAATGCAATTGAAAATTTAGAAGTAATTACAAGTGGAACTCCTGCTTCTTATGGTGATTTTACTGGTGGTGCAATAAGTGCTACTACCAAAGCTCCAACCAAACAATGGATTCGCTTTTTTGAATATAGAACTTCTAGCCCTTTTTATGGTTATTTAGATAATTCACACCATAATGAAATGACCTCATTCATTTCGGGTCCAATTTTATTAAGAGACAAAGGCAATAAAGATAGAGAAAAAATATTAATAGGATTTACCAATTCTATTAGAGCCGCTTATTCATTAGATGGTGGTTTACCCGCTGTAGATATGTTCAAGGTGAAAGATGCCAAAATGAAAGAAATTGAGGCAACTCCTGTTAGACCAAATGCTTTGGGTTCATTGGTTCCCGCTGGTGAATTTTTAAGAAAAAGCGATTTAGAAAAAACGGATTATCGTGTAAATGCATCTGGTTATAACGTAAGTGCAAGTGGTAATTTTAATTACCAACCAAGTAATAATATAAACGTAAAATTAGGTTATATTTATAATTTCTTCAATCAAAATAATTGGAATAGCTATGCTTCTCTTTTAAATACTGCTAACAATTCTGTTTCGCAAGGATACAGAACGGTAACATATTTACAGTTTACCCAAATGTTTAATAAAAAAGAAGATACTACTAAAGCAAGATTAGAAGCTGCCATTACTAAAGGTGTAAAAATTTCGGATGCATATTATACTGTTAGGGTAAGTTATGAACGTAACTTCTCTGAAACATTTGATCCTAATAATGGCAAAGACTTTTTTAAATATGGTTATGTAGGAAAGTTTAAAACTTATAATGCACCTGCTTATACCAATATCAGAAAAGGATTCCAACAGCCAGTTGATACCATTACGTTGAAAGATGGTAAACAACTTTTTTTAACTGGCTATACCCGTCAAACAGGATTTAGAGATACTGCTTTCCGTTTTACCAAAGCCGACTTTAATACTGTAAGAGGAAATTATACGCAAGCATTTTTAAATTATTATGGTGCCGATAATTTTGCAAACTTTGCTCCTTTAAGAGGTTTGGGTGCTTTGCAAAATGGTGACGATCCACTTTCTATTTATTCAGGTATGTGGGGAAATGTAGGTGATATTCAAACAGGATACTCAAAAAGTTTATTTGAAAACTATATTGTTTATATTGAATCAAATGCAACCATTGCTCCTCGTAGAAACTTAAAAGCAAAACATAATTTACAATTTGGATTAACTTACGAACAACGTGTTCAAAGAAATTACTCATTAGCAGCCGGTAACTTATGGAACTTAATGCCATTATTAGCCAATCGCCAATTCTCAGGTTTAGATTCAATTGGTTATGCAAAGTTTGATGCCAATGGAGTTTTTCAAGATACCATTACTTTCGACAGAAGAATAGTAGCTGCTGACCAAACAGAATTTGATAAAAACTTAAGAGATAAATTAATTAGTTCAGGTGCAACTGATAATAATGGAAATCCTATTACTAGCCAAACATATCTTGATGTAAATTCATATTCACCAGGAACCTATAATTTAAATATGTTTTCGGCAAATGATTTGTTAAATAATGGAAATTCATACGTAGGTTATTTCGGTTATGATCATTTAGGAAATGAAGTATCTGGGAAACCAGGAATCAATGAATTTTTCAAAAACAGAATATTAGGAGCTTATCAACCAATATACGCTGCAGCTTGGATTCAAGATAAATTTCAATTCAAAGATTTAATTTTACGTGTTGGTTTACGTGTTGAAAGATTTGATGCAAATCAATTAGTATTACGTGATCCTTATTCAATGGTTCCAATTTTATCGGCTGGAGAAATTAGAACTGCTACAGCAGGTTCGTTGAAAATAGATAAAGATGCAATTCCCTCGGTAGTTCAAGATGATTGGAAAGTATATATTAACACAGATAATTTTAGTTCAAATACTTATGGTGTAGCTGGATTTAGAAATGGAAATAATTGGTATGATAAAAACGGTAATCCTGTTTCAGATCCAGCAGCTATTCAACGTGCAGCGGGAACCAGTCAAAATATTCCTTATGTTGCTGATGGTAAAAGTCCAAAAGTACCAACAGCAGCTTCTTTTAAAGATTACGTGCCAGATGTAAAAATTTCACCACGTGTTTGGTTCTCTTTCCCTATAAATACTTCTTCTCAGTTCTATGGTACTTACGATATTTTAAATCAAAGACCAGGTGGAAATGTTGCTCAAATTGATGATTATTTTTACTTGTCAAACAGATTAACAGGTGTTATTGCAAATCCAGATTTGAAAATGACCCAAGTAACTGCTTATGAAATTGGTTTCCGTCAGCAAATTGGTAAAAACTCAGCCATTGGTTTAATTGCTACTTACAGAGAAAATAGAAATATGACTCAATTATATAGCTTTATTCAAGCTTGGCCAAACACTTATACCACTGTAGGAAATATAGATTTTTCAACTGTTAAATCTGTAGGTTTAGAGTATAAATTAATAGACATGGGAAATGTAAATATTGATGCAAATTATAACTTACAGTTTGCCGATGGTTCAGGTTCAAATATTTCATCAAGTTCGGCTTTAATTCAAGCTGGTTTGCCAAATACTAGAACAATTTTCCCCTTAGATTTTGACACTCGTCATACTTTTAAAACTAATTTTGATTTCCATTATAAAGATGGTAAAAAATATGATGGTCCTATCATTGGCGGTAAAAAAATATTAGAAAATGCCGGCTGTAATTTTATTTTCTCAGCTTATTCTGGTCGCCCTTATACTCAGAACCTAACTGCTACACCAGATGCACAATCAGGAGCGGCCACTAGAAGTTCTATTAAAGGTACACCAAACGGGGCTAACTTACCAGCTCAGTTTAACGTGGATATTAACATTGATAAAAACTTTACCATTAAAAATGGTAATGCAGGAGCTAAAGTTAAAGAATACCGCATGCGTGTATTCCTAACTGTTACTAATTTATTAAATGCTGCAAATGTAACAAGTGTTTATAGATACACAGGTAGCGCTTACAGTGATGGCTATTTAAGTTCACCATTTGCAGCCGATCAAATTAGAACTGCAACCAATGCTCAATCGTTTGTTGACTTATATAATACAAGAATGGTAAACTCTGACAGATTTTTATTGCCACGCTTAACCCGTATTGGAATTTCAGTTCAGTTTTAAAAAGAAAAAAAATAATTTTATGTTAAACTTTAAAAATATAAAAACAGCAGCATTATTTTTAGGCGCTTTAGGATATTGTATAAATCTTCAGGCTCGTGAAAATATTGGAAAAGGAAATTTAGTTGGTAAATCAGCTAATGAAAATCCTTCATTTAAATCAAGTAATCCATTATCTAAAATGGGCGCTGGTTGCTTACCTGCAACTGCTCAAAAAGAACTTTCTGTAAACAATGTAAGAACTATTATATTAAATGGTGGCGACATGTGGTGGAATTTAAGTAATGCCCGTTACGAAGTTCCTAAAGTTCAAACCGGTCAAGTAGCTAAAAACTCTTTGTTTTCAGGAGCACTTTGGATTGGTGGAATCACACAAGGAAATTTAAGATTAGCAGCGCAAACTTATCGTCAAACTGGTAACGATTTTTATCCAGGTCCATTACAAATTGATGGTTCCGCTAGTATTTCTGCCGATAGATGTAAAGCTTTTGATAAAGTTTGGACTGTTACACGTTCTCAAATTGCTGCTCATATTGATGGTGATCCTTTGAACGCTCCCGTTGATATCCAACAATGGCCAGGTAATGGAAGTACTGGTGAGGCTAAGTTTTTAGCACCATTTTTTGATGCAAACAATGATGGAGTTTATAGCTACGATGAAGGTGATTATCCTACTTTTAATCAAGGCGAAGCTGGCTTGGCTTCTATTCCTGATCAAATGATGTTTATTTGTTATAATGACAAAGGAAATATTCATACTGAAACTCAAGGTTTGCCTTTAAACTTAGAATTTAGGCTACAAGCATTTGGTTTTGCTACCAATGACGAAGTAAATAACATGACTTTTTATAAAACTACCATTATTAATAGAGGTACTGAAATTATTGATAGCTGTGTTTTTGGTCAATGGGTAGATCCTGATTTAGGTAATTATGTAGATGATTACGTGGAATGTGATGTAAAAAGAAATTTAGGAATTTGCTATAATGGTGACGATAATGATGAAGGTATTTTAGGTTATGGATTAAATCCACCTAGTATTGGGGTCAACTTTTTTGAAGGTCCTTTAAATGAAAATGGAAAACAAATTGGTTTAACAAAATTTGTATATTATGATAATAACCAATCTCAACAAGGGAATCCTTCTAATCCTGCTCATTATTGGAATTATTTAAATGGCCGTTGGAAAGATGGACAACAAATTACTTATGGTGGTAATGGTAGAGGTGGTTCTGATACTGCTAGTTATATGTTCCCTGGTTCTACCGATCCTGGAAAAAGAGCTGCATGGACTGAAAGAATTGCCGGAAATACTCCTGCTGATAGACGTTTTTTACAAACTGCTGGTTCATTTAAATTATTGCCAGGTGCAGTTAATAGAGTTACAATTGGTGTAGTTTGGTCAAGAGCTACTACTGGTGGTGCTACCGGTTCATTTAATTTATTAAAGGAAGCAAGTGATAAAGCTACTGTTTTATTTAAAAATAATTTCAAAATTTTAAGAGGACCGGAATTTGATGACAACGCAGTAAAAATTACTGAATTGAACCGCGAATTAGTTATCAATATTATCAATGCTGAAAAACCAGAAGCATTTAAAGCAAAAGTATCAGGTTTATGCGCTGATTCAACTGATTATAAATTCCAAGGTTACCAAATTTACCAACTTAAAATCCCTACTACGCCAAGTGATTTCTCTGACAGAGATCAAGCTAGGTTAGTAGCACAATGCGATTTACAAGATGGTATTGGTTTTATAGTTAATATAGTGAATGACCCTGATTTGGGAAATGTGAAAAAAGTAATGGTGAATGGGGAGGACAAGGGCATACGCCACTCATTCCAAATAACACGTGACGTATTTTCAATTGAATCAGATCAAACTTTGATAAATTATAAAAACTATCATTTCTTAATTGTTCCTTACGCGGCTGTTACTAATTGTGTAGATGAAGCTTTACAATATTTATCAGGTTCTAAACCAGTAATTATAACTTGCACCCCTCATTTATCATATGGTCACCAACAAGGAACTCAATTAAATGGTGGTTATACAAGTGGTCCTGCTTTAACAAGAGTTGAAGGAATTGGAAACAGCGGTAACTTTTTAAATCTATCAAAACAATCGATAGAAGAAGCATTAGCAGCTCCCTATTTTTCTAAAAAACCAAAATATGTAGAAGGTCAAGGCCCAGTTATTATTAAAGTGGTAAATCCATTTAAAGTTCCCTTAGCAGATTTTAGATTATTTATAAATGATAATTCAACAAATACCAAATTAAGTGATTCTCTTTCAAGAGCAAATACAAAATGGTATATTGTAAATACAATTACTAATGATACTTTTTTAGGGAAAAGAAATTTAGAATTAAATAATGAACAAATTTTCGAAGAATTAGGTTTATCAGTTACTGTGAGTCAAGTTGCAGCTCCTGGCGATCCAAATAGTAGTACTGATTTATCAAATGGTTTTGTAGATGGTACCATAACTTTTTCTGATCCTACTGACCGCTGGTTACAAGGTGTACCAGACGGTATGATTGCTATTCCTCCTTTTAACTGGATCAGATCTGGTAACACAGGAACTCCTGACTTTGGAAATGTGGGTGAACATGATTATTTTAGATCAATTGGTGGTAGCAAAGTAGCAATTGACCCTAGAAAACAGTTTGGAAATATATTAGGAGGAACTTGGGCTCCTTTTGAATTAGCTGCAAAAGCTACTTTAACTAAAACCGCTACAAATTTATATACGAGTAGTTATGGTCCTGGACTTAGTTTAACTCCTAACACCAATCAAATATCTGAAGACAATCCTTTGTCTACTTTACAAAGTGTGGATGTTGTTTTTACAAATGATAAAAGCAAATGGTCACAATGTATCGTTTTGGAAATGGGTGAAAACAGAGAGCAAAATATTGGAAATGTTGCAAAAGGTAATATCAGGTATTCGCTTTCTGTGGATAAAGATGGAAAACAAATACCTGGAAGTTACGGTTTGAGTTGGTTCCCGGGTTATGCTATTAATGTAGAAACTGGCGAAAGGTTAAATATTATTTTTGGCGAAGATTCATCATTACCAACGGAAAATGGTGCTGATATGATTTGGAATCCAACCAGTAGTTTCTTTGATAAGTTTTCAAACAATGCTATACCTTCATTTGGCGGAAAACACCACGTTTATATTATGGGTGCAAAAGAACTTAAAATTGGTTCTAATGTACTTTACAAAGGCACTAAATATGATGGTTGCGCTAATTATAGCGCATTAATGGCAGTAAATAGTCCTTCTGAAGATCCTAATCAATTGAAAAAACGTTATTTCTTATCACAATTCATGTGGGTTACCATGCCAATGCTTTCATTTACTTCAAAATTAAGTTCAATGGCAGATGGTATAGTTCCAAATGAAGCAGTTGTAAAATTAAGAGTAAAACGTCCTTTTGCAAAATACACCAATAATATTGATACGCCTTTAATGAATGCGGGTCAACCATTATATGAATTTAACACAGCAAGTATTGCTCCTGAAATAAATAATAAAACAGCAGGTAACAAAGCAATGGATATGATCAATGTTTCTCCTAATCCTTACTATGCTTATAGTGGTTATGAAGATCCAGGAAATGCTTTAGATAACAGGGTTAAAATTATTAATACTCCAAAAAAATGTACTGTTTCTATTTATACTCAAAATGGATTCTTAGTTCGTAGAATTAACAAAGACGATGATTCTAAAACATACATTGAGTGGAATTTACGTAATGACGCAAATGTTCCCGTATCGAGTGGCGTATATTTAATTCATATAGAAGCCCCTGGAATTGGTGAAAGAATTATAAAATGGTTTGGTGTAATGCGCCCAGCTGATTTTGATTCATTTTAATAAAACAAAAACGATATCACTTAGTCATTTTTTGATTAAGTGATATTTTATAAAAAAAAGTATAAAATAAATTACTCGTATGAAGAAGTATATTTTACAAAGTTTAGTAGCCTGTTTTGGTATTTTGGCTACAGTTAATGCAGGAAATCCAGATAGAGCTGGTGGAGCTGGTGCAACTCAGCTTTTGGTTAATCCTTATGTTAGAGGAGTTGGTTTAAGTGGTTCAAATACTGCTTCTGCCCGTGGCTTAGAATCATATTATTTAAATATTGGTGGTTTGGCTTATGTAAAGAAAATGGAAGTTCAAGCTTCTCAAACCAGATACTTGGTAGGGACAGATATTTACATCAATAACTTTGGTATTGCGCAAGCATTAGGCGAAAATGGAAGTGGTGGCGTTTTAGGAATGGCATTTTCTTATTGGGATGTTGGTAGTATTCCCATTACAACTACTGAGGCACCTGATATGACTTTAGGTACTTATACCACACAAATAATGAACTTAGGATTAGCATATTCAAAAACTTTTTCTAATTCTATAACTGGTGGTTTAATGGTAAGATACGTAAGTGAGGGTACTGCTAATGTTACCGCAAGTGGAATTACTTTAGATGCTGGTGTTCAATATCAAACCGCATTAAATCCAACAAAAAAAATTAAAAAACAAGATTTTAGATTTGGTATTGCAATCCGTAATCTAGGTCCAGATTTTGCCTATCAAGGTACTGGTTTATCAACTAATACTACTGTTACTGCTACTGGAGCAACTCGTAAAACTTTATTTGGTTCTCAACCATTTAATATGCCAGCTTTAGCTAATATTGGTGTTACCTATGACATGCGTTTAGATAAAGGTGAAGAAACTTATGACCATAGATTATCAGTTTCTGGTAACTTTAATTACAATGCTTTTTCATCAAATATTACTGCTTTAGGGTTAGAATATTCATTTAAAAGTATGTTCATGGTTAGAACAGGATATGCGCATCAAGAAGGTAATTTTTCAAATTCTGACTACAGAACTCCTCAATATGGTTTAAGTTATGGCGTTGGTTTTAATTTACCAATAAGTGATGCTGGTACTGCTTTATCTATTGATTATGCTTACCAACCAACTGTTATTTTTAGCGGAATTCATAGCATTGGTATTAAACTAACTTTAGGAAATAACAACTAAAATAATATATTTGCTAATACAAAGAAACGTTCGGAATGCATATTCCGAACGTTTCTTTTTGTTTTTAATGGTATCAAAATATTAAAAAAATGAGTAAAAAAACATTATCAGTTCCACCACCTTTAAATTATTTATCGAAAGAAGGATTTGAAAGGTTACAAAACGAACTTCACGATTTGAAATTTGTAAAACGTCCTTTTATTTCTAAACAAATTGCTGATGCTAGAGATAAAGGTGATTTGAGCGAAAATGCCGAATATCATGCTGCAAAAGAAGATCAAGGGCATTTGGAAACTAAAATATCACAAGTAGAATCTCTTTTGGCTATTAGTAGAATTATTGACGAATCAAAACTTGACAATTCTAAAGTAATGTTATTGAGTAAAGTTTTAGTGATGAATCATAATGTAAAAAAAGAATTTACTTATACAGTTGTTTCTGAAAATGAAGCTGATTTCAAAATTGGTAAAATCTCTGCTAAATCGCCAATTGGTGCTGGTTTAATGGGAAAAAAATTAGGTGAAATAGCTGAAATTACTGCCCCCGCAGGTGTTATAAAATTAGAAATTTTAAATATTTCATTTAGCTAAATCATGGCCAGTATTTTTTCTAAAATTATTGCTGGTGATATTCCTTGTTATCAAGTCGCGGAATCTGAACATTGTTTAGCATTTTTAGACATTAATCCATTAACAAAAGGACATTTACTGGTAATACCTAAAATAGAAACAGACTATATTTTCGATTTAGAAAACGAAAGCTATATACAACTTCATTTATTTGCTAAAACTGTTGCAATTGCATTAAAAAAAGCCATAAAGTGCAATAGAATTGGAATTACTGTAATAGGTTTGGAAGTTCCGCATGCTCATATTCATTTAATTCCAATAAATGAGGTAAGTGACATGAACTTTTTAAATAATAAACTCACTTTTACAAAAGATGAATTTTTAGAAACAGCAAATTCAATAGCTAGCTTTTTATAAAAAATTTACTTCATAAAAAAACCCGACAACTAATTTATTTGTCGGGTTTTTTTATTTATATAATGGAACAACTACCTTCTTGGTTGCGTTCCGGGTCTTACTCTTTGACCAGGTAATAATTGTTTTGGTTCAGCCTCTTTTTCTTTTAATTTTACAGCAGGAGCCACATAATTAATATCGATTACTTTTACAGTAGTTCTTCTGTTTTTTTGATGCTCAGATTCTGGACATTTTTGCCCTTGTTCTCTTTCATTTGGACCTTCACAAGCACAAGCAGGAACTGCTAATTCATTTTCTCCATATCCTTTTGAAATTAATCTATTTGAATCTACACCGTGGCTAATTAAATAACCAACACATGAATCCGCACGTCTTTGCGAAAGTCTAATATTATACAATGAATCTGCTCTACAATCTGTATGTGAACCTAACTCAAATTTTAACATTGGATATTTATTCATAATAATCAATAATGAATCCAATATTTCAGCCGAACGTGGTCTAATATCTGCGCTATCTAAACCATAGAAAATACCTTGTACTTCAAATGTTTTTATATTGATTGGCATCAATTCTAAATCTTGAATTAAATCTGTTGACACTTCTAAACCTTTGGTAGTTTGTGAGTATATTTTACTATCATAAAACAACGGTTTGTTACCATATAAATCATAATCAGTACCTGCACGCAATGGAATTTTATATGAACCAACACCATCAGTTTTCAATACCAATTTTACAGTATCTGAACTGTTCGTAAATGAAATAGTAGTGTTTTTCAATATTTCTCTGGTTTCAGAATTACGAGCCACACCACTTAAAGTAAATACCAAAGGAGTTTTTGTAAATCTGTAAATATCATCACTTCCTTTGCTACCATTTGCCCTGTTTGAAGAGAAAAAACCACTTTCTTTATCTTTAGAAACAATGATTGAAAAATCGTCACCACCAGAATTAATAGGTGATTTCATATTTATAGCATCACCCCAATCTTTTCCTTGTCCTGTAGCACGATAAATATCAAATCCACCCATTCCACATTTTCCATTTGATGAAAAATATAAAGTTCCATCTTCGTGTAAAAAAGGAAAACCTTCATCGCCTTCCGTGTTAATTGTTGGTCCTAAATTTACTGGATCGCCCCATGCATTTCCTCTTTTGCTAAAACTTACACTGTAAATATCTTTACTTAATTCAGCTCCTTCAGGATTTTCAGCGCTGGTAACAGGTTTTGCAATACTTCCAGGCATATTACTTGAAAAATATAAAACTGTTCCATCTTTACTTAAAAAAGGATGACCACAATCAAATGAATCGGTACTAAAAGGAAGCGCAACTGGCACGCTCCATTCTGTTCCACTTAATTTTGATTCGTAAATTCTGCAATGAGCACCTTTTCCATCAAATTTTGCACCGTAATTACATTTTGTAAAATACATGGTGGAGTATTTTGCATCAAAACAAACTGTACCATCATTCCATTTACCGTTAATATTTGTTTTGTCAACTAAAACGGGTAAACTGTAACTTTCAATAATTTCTTTGTTCTTTTTGTTAAGTTTTAAAGTAGTATTATAAACATCGCTGTAACCATTATTAAACCAACCATATTTATTTTTTCCACTTACCCCAACTTCTAATCTATCGCTGGTAAACATTAACTGATCTTTTCTATAATACATAGGAGCAAAATCACTCCACTTTGTATTCAATTTCACAACGTTTTCCACTAAATAACGGGTTTTTTCTGTTTTCCATTTTTGAGCGCTAACGCTACCGCAATCTTCTAAATCTATTTTAGGATCAGAACCTACAATTTTTTTGTATTTGTTAGCTTCAGTAATTGACTCAACATATTTTTCTGAAAATTTCAATGCTTGAATTTGACGATATTTTGCTTCAGCATTGGTTGGATCTTGTTGAACAGCCTTGGTATACCAAGCTTCAGCTACTGGCCAATTATTAGAAATTCTATAACATTCAGCGGCATAAAAAGCTGCTTCTTTTTTAATGTCTTTATTTTTAGTTTTACCATAAACTTTTTTGTAAATATCGCCAGCAGCGGCATATTCTAAGCCTTTAAATTTTTTGCGTGCTTCATTAATATCTCCTCCGCCTCCACCTTTACATGCAAATAATAATGCTGAAAGGATTAGTACAAATCCTGATAATTTTATCATGTAGTTTTGTTTCATGTTTAAATACTTTGCTTTTGATTTAGGATAAACGCAATTTTATACATTTTAACGTATAAAACAATGTTTTTTTTTGAAAGAATTTATTTTTTAAATGCTTAAATATGAATACTTTTAAAAAAAACAGCCATTTAATTATAAACTAAATGGCTGTTTTAAAATGCATAAAAACTCCAATTTTATTTTATAAATAACATTTCTCTATATTTTGGTAATTGCCATAAAGTATCATCTACAATAAACTCCAAAGCGTCACTTGCCGCTCTTACGTTGTCGAATAATGGTTTTACCTTATGACAGAAAACCAATGCTGTTTTATGCGTATCTGCTGCATGATGTGCTTTATCTGTTTCCACTAAAAGTTTATCTACATTATCGCAAATAGTTTTGATATGTTTTGAAATAACTTCAATGGTTTTTAATTGTGTTTCATAAGTTGCTTTGCTTAAACCTGCTCCTTTTAAAGCTTGCACATTAATAGCTAATTTGCTTTGATATTCAACGGCAGCGGGAACTACATGCGAAATAGCTAATTGTGAAATTGTTTTTGCTTCAATGTCTATTTTTTTAACATACACTTCTTGCATAATTTCATAACGTGCATCTAACTCTATTTTACTAAAAATATTGTTTCTAATAAATAATTCAGTAGATTGTTTTGATACATAAGCATTCAATGCTTCAGGAGTTGTTTTTACGTTCGATAAACCACGTTTTGCGGCTTCTTTTACCCATTCGTCACTGTACCCATTTCCTTCAAATAAAATATTTTTTGAGGCTTTATAATAGGCTTTTAGAATGGTTAAAATTGCTTCGTTTTTAGTTTTTCCTTTTTTAATTAAAGCATCTACTTCTACTTTAAATTTATTCAATTGGTCGGCCATCACTGTGTTTAACACAATCATTGCGTTAGCACAATTTGCACTAGAACCAACAGCACGGAATTCAAATTTATTTCCTGTGAATGCAAAAGGTGAAGTACGGTTTCTATCAGTATTATCTAATAAAATATCAGGTATTTTTATAACATTTATTGCTTGTTTTGATTTGGTATTTACTTTAGCACTCGACTTATCGTTTAAAATAGAATCTAACACATTGGTCATTTGGCTACCAATAAAAATACTCATGATAGCTGGTGGTGCTTCATTAGCGCCAAGCCTATGGTCGTTACTTGCCGATGCAATGGATGCACGTAATAAATCCGCGTTATCGTTCACGGCTTTTACTGCATTTACAAAAAAAGTAAGGAACTGAATATTTGTTTCTGGGTTTTTTGTAGGCGATAATAAATTAATACCTGTATTGGTAATTAAACTCCAATTATTATGTTTTCCGCTTCCATTTACTCCAGCAAAGGGTTTTTCATGTAACAAAACTTTTAAACCATGACGTTGACTTACTTTTTCCATTAAATCCATTAACAATTGATTGTGGTCAACGGCTAAGTTTGCTTCTTCAAAATTTGGAGCACATTCAAATTGACCTGGTGCTACTTCATTGTGACGAGTTTTTAAAGGAATTCCTAATTTGTATGCTTCGGTTTCATAATCTACCATAAAGTCATGAACTCTTGGAGGAATAGAACCAAAATAATGATCATCTAATTGTTGGCCTTTTTCGGGTGCATGTCCCAATAAAGTTCTACCAGTAAGCATTAAATCAGGACGAGCATAATACATGGCTTCGTCAATTAAAAAATATTCTTGTTCTATTCCTAAACTGATAGATGCTTTGGTAACATTTTTATCAAAATAACTAGAACAAACAGCTACAACAGCTTTTTCGACAGCATTCAACGCTTTTAAAAGTGGAGCTTTGAAATCTAATGCTTCACCAGTATAAGCCACAAAAATAGTAGGAATACACAATGTTTTACCATTGCTTTCTTCCATAATAAATGCTGGCGATGAAGGATCCCAAGCAGTATAACCGCGTGCTTCAAAAGTATTTCTTATTCCGCCATTTGGGAAGCTACTTGCATCTGGTTCTTGTTGAACCAATGCGCCACCCGAAAATTTTTCCATTGAACGACCTTCTTCGGTTGGTTCAAAAAAAGCATCATGTTTTTCTGCAGTTGCACCCGTTAACGGTTGAAA
>JBIILW010000142.1:0-5453 GCA_044338265.1 Bacteroidia bacterium
TTTAGGTTATTTTACAGAAGGCAATAGCACTCAAATTGCAGACATTAAGAAAGAACCAAAACCTAAATTGGTTATGGGTATTTCAGGAAGTTACAACCAAGGAGCATCCAACTCAAAAGGCGAAGGGCATGGCAGTTTTTTATTGTACAATGAATTAGGGAAAACCAAATTACCTGATTACAGAAAACTATATTACGATTTACATTTTAAATACAAAGGGTTTTCGTTTTTAACTGAATATGTTATTGCTACTGCAAAAGTAACCGAAGGTACATTTACCGATCTAACAGGAACTAATGAGATACAAATTACACAAATCAGTCAATTTTTAGCTTTAGGAACTGGTTTAAATACTCAACTTGGCTATGTTTATCATAAAAAATATGGCATTGATTTTAGGTATTCAATGGTTACACCTGAGTTTGCCACTAATACAAACTCATTGATTAAAGAACGTAACGAATGGACTGTAGGCCTAACAAAGTATGTAGACGAAAATAATTTAAAATATGGAACTTCATTATCGCAACTAAGTAGTGGAACAACAACTAAAATTTCAGGTTCGTTTTTTGTGCAAATAGCTTTTTAATTTTTTGGTAAATAACCAATGAAAATAACTTTAAAGAAAATTTCAAATCACCTTACATTTTATGTTTTAATAGCAATAATTTCGGGTATTTTATTGGGTCATTATTTTCCAGAATGGGGAATAAAATTAGAATTTATAGGTACTACCTTTATCAGTATTATTAAAGTATTTATTGCCCCAATTATATTTTTTACCATTGTTTTGGGTATAAGTTCTATGGGCGATTTAAAAAAAGTAGGTCGAATTGGAATAAAATCGCTCTTATATTTTGAAGTTGTTACCACCATTTCATTGGCCATAGGTATTGCGGTAGCTTTAATTTTAAAACCCGGAAATATTGATAGAACTCAAATACCAATTGTCGATGTTTCAAAATTTACTAGTCAAGGAAATGGAGCGTTTAGCTGGTTAAAATTTTTACAAGACAATGTTACAATACAAATTTTAATTATTGCCATTATTATTGGTATTTTGCTTAATTTATTCAGTAAGAAAAAACCAATCATTGATTTTCTAAACGTAGGTTCAAAATTTGTATTTAAGTTACTGAAATACGTAATGTACCTAGCCCCTATTGCAGCTTTTGGCGCAATGGCATTTACAGTTTCAAAATTCGGCTTACATACACTCATTCCCCTCGGTAAACTATTAGCTTGTGTTTATATCACAATGGCATTATTTATTGTAATTATTTTAGGTTCCATCATGAAATATTATGGATTAAATATTTTTAAATTTTTAAAATATATAAAAAACGAAATACTCATTGTTTTAGGAACTTCATCTTCTGAAACAGCATTGCCAAGTTTAATGAACAAGCTAGAAAAATCTGGCTGCAGCATACCTGTAGTTGGCTTGGTTATTCCAGCTGGCTATTCTTTTAATTTAGACGGAACATCCATTTACCTTTCAATGTCTGCTATATTTTTAGCACAACTATACAATGTGCCTCTTAGTTTTCAAGAAATTTTAATGATGATTGGAATATTAATGATTACCTCTAAAGGTGCAGCAGGAGTTACCGGAAGTGGCTTTGTGGTGCTTGCATCAACTTTAGCATCTATGCATACTATTCCATTGGAAGGCCTAGGATTTTTGTGGGGAGTTGATAAATTTATGAGCGAAGCCAGAGCCATTACAAATATTATTGGCAATGGAGTAGCTACTATAATAATTGCAAAAAGTGAAAAAGAATTTGATGAAAATTTATATCATCATGTTGTGAACTAATTATTTTTTGTTATTGTATTTTTTTTATTTGCTTGCGCCTTTAAATTTAAAAAATGCAAAACCCTATTTTAGTTGAAGTTTATCGTGCCAATGTATTAGAAAGTTTTCACCGTGGCGCCATTTGTGTGGTAAATGAAAACAATGAAATTATATTCAGTAAAGGGAATGTGGAACAAATTTGTTACCCACGTTCGGCCATGAAATTTGTTCAAGTATTGCCTTTATTGGTATTGGGTGGAATTGAAAAATTTGATTTTACATTGCAAGAAATTGCCATCATGTGTGGCTCGCACAATTCAGAACAGGAACATTTAGCTTTGGTTGAAAGCATTCTTTCAAAAATTGGTTTACATAAAAATGATTTGTTTTGCGGTCCGCAATATCCCAGTTCCAAACGCGATTCCGATCAATTAATTCGAGATAATAAAAAGCCCGAACATATTCATAATAACTGCAGTGGGAAGCATGCAGGTATGTTGGCTTTGTGTCAATTAATGAATGTGCCCATTCATGATTATATAAATCCTGTTCATGCTATTCAGCAATTGATTTTAGAATATGTAGAGAAAATTTATGAATACCCTAAAGAAAAAATGGTGACTGCTTTGGATGGTTGCTCCGCTCCTATTTATTCCATTCCAGTATTGAACCAAGCCATTGCATTTAAAAATTTAGTGAGTAACAATTATGAAGAAAAAATAGCCAATGCTTGTAAAATAGTGGTGGAAGCAGTTTCAAAATATCCATTTATGGTGGCTGGCTCTAAGCGTTATTGTTCCGATATGATGCAAATTACTGCACCCCAAATTATTGGAAAAACTGGAGCTGAAGGCATATTTTGTATGAGTTTACCCAAACAAAAAATAGGTGTTTGTATAAAAATAGACGATGGAAAAATGTTGCCTCAATACAATGTTGCGCAAGCTTTTGTGGAAGCTACAGGTTTATTTAGCCAAGAAACTTTAGAACCTTTGCACCATTATTTACAAGAACCATTGATTAACTTTAATAAACTCACCGTTGGTGAAATAAAAGCCGTTGATGGCTTGTTTGATGGATTAAAGATTGGGTAAAATAAATATTGTCTTGAAAGTCTTAAAACATATATTTGTATAAAAATAATATTATGAAAGGTGTAAGTTTTGTTACCAATGATAAAAATGAGAAAATTGCTGTTCAAATTGATTTAAAATCAATTGAAAAACATCAAGAAGCTATTGAAGATTTGTTGGATGGAATAATTGCTGAAAGCAGAAAAAATGAAGTAAAAGTTCCGCTTTCCAAAGTGATAAACAACTTGAAAAAATCAGGTAAACTATCATGAGCATTTATAATGTAGTTTTATCAAAAACTGCAGAAAAGCATTTATCAAAATTACCTCCAAAAATAATTGCTACTATTATTCCTGTTTTAGAGTTACTTGGTGAAAATCCTAGACCAATAGGATGTAAAAAATTAAAAGGATTTTCAGATTTATGGAGAGTAAGAGTTGGAAACTATCGAATAATTTATTCAATAGAAGATAAAATCTTATTAATAGATATTAGAGAAGTTGGGCATAGAAAAGATATTTATAAATAAACTTTTTATTTTGATCTTAAGGTCACATTTTGTGACTTCAAGATATATAAAATGACCAAAACAGAACTTCAACATATTAAAGACAAAGCATTGGATTGGGCTAACCAATTTGAAGTGTGCTTGCTGTTAAATAACAATGAAAGTATCAATGCTTTTGGATTGCATGAAATAGAATTTGCTTTGGCAGCTGATGTAAAACATACTTGCGTTGGTACAAATCACGATGATTTTGAAATACTCCAAGCCTTTAAAAACAAACATCAAAAGGAATATTGTTTTGGTTTTTTTACCTACGATTTAAAAAATCAAATAGAGGATTTAAGTTCCAACAATTTTGATGGAATTCAATTTCCGAGTTTATATTTTTTTGTACCTGAACATGTTTTTATTATCCATAAAAACGGAGCAATCACATTCAAAAGTAATTTGTTCAATAGTTTTGAAGAATGGCTTGAAAGCATTGAAAAATATGAACAAACCATCATTGCGACTAGCAAAAAAACTGTTTTAAAACAACGAGTAAGTAAAGAAATTTACTCGGAAAATATTGAAAAAATAAAGCAACATATCATTGCTGGCGATGTATATGAAATGAATTATTGCATGGAGTTTTTTGACGATGATGCATCCATTAATCCCATTGAAATTTATAAGCAATTGCAAATTAATTCGCCTGTACCCTTTGGAAGTTTTATTAAATATTTTGATAAATATTTGGCATGTGCCAGTCCGGAAAGATTTATTTTAAAACAAGAACAAAAATTGTTTTCTCAACCTATCAAAGGAACCATTAAACGTAATTTGAATAATGAATCAGAAGACAATCATTTAAAAGAATTGCTGCTGCATTCAGAAAAAGAACGTGCCGAAAATTTAATGATTGTAGATTTGGTTAGAAACGATTTGGCGCATTCTTCCAAAACAGGAACTGTAAAAGTAGAAGAGCTTTTTGGCATTTATTCGTTTAAGCAAGTGCACCAAATGATTTCAACTGTTTCAAGTGTTATTGATGAAAAAGTGGATGTGGTTGATGCCATAAAAAATGCATTTCCCATGGGCAGCATGACAGGTGCGCCAAAAGTTATAGCCATGGAATATATAGAACAATACGAGGCTACCAAACGCGGACTTTACAGCGGTGCGGTTGGTTATTTTACACCCAATGGAAATTTTGATTTCAATGTAGTCATTCGTTCTATTCAATACAATGAAAGCAATAAATATTTAAGCTTAATGGTAGGTGGCGCCATCACTTTCGATAGCGTTGCAGCGCATGAATACGATGAATGTTTACTAAAAGCCCAAGCTACTATGCAGGTGTTGCAATAAATGTTAATGATTGTTTCATTGAAATCAATATTATTGCACTTATGAAACACATCAGCTATACAATTATATTCATTACACTTTTAAATTTAAGTGCAAGTGCTCAAAAGCTTTTTCCTATTTTGTTAAAAGACAAATGGGGCTATATGAACCAAGAAGGAAAAGTAGTAATTACGCCTAAATACGATATTGCGCAAGAGTTTAATGAAGGTTTTGCTGTAGTTGCCCTAGGCAATCAACCTTGCTTAATCAATGCCTCAGAAAAAAGAATTATTGATACCGGAGTGTATCAATTCATTTCTAAATTCAGTGAGGGAAGTTGCGCTGCACGTAATTTTAAAATGCAATGGTTTTATGTTGACGCTACTGGAAATGTTGCCATGAAATTAGATTCATTTATTTATGAAGCAAATCCTTTCCATAACGGATTATCAAGAGTTAGCAGACAAATGGATGAAGTTTCAAAAAAATATTATATTGACGTAACTAGCCTTGCTTACCGATTTGCATATATAAAATCCGATGGTAAATATGCTTGTGATTTTATATATAGAGATGCGGAGAATTTTGAAAATAACATGGCAAGGGTCAAAGAAAATAACATGACTTATTTGATAGACAATACTTTTACAAAAAAATGTAAAGAAACAACCGAAATAGGAAAGTTCAATGAGGGAATTGCCGTTTTTATTGACAATGGAAAGTTTGGCTACATGAACGATAAAGG
>JBIILW010000143.1:0-5428 GCA_044338265.1 Bacteroidia bacterium
GGGAATGGTAAACCGTGTTTGTAAGGCTGAAGACTTAGATGAAGAAGTAAAAAAATTAACTGATTATTATGCCAATGCTCCAACTAAAGCCATTGGTTTAATGAAAAAAATGTTGAATAAATCGTTTAACAGTGATTTAGATACCATGTTGGAATATGAAGCTTATTGCCAAGAAATAGCTGGAAGAAGCAAAGACAATAAAGAAGGTGTAACTGCATTTATGGAAAAAAGAAAACCTGTTTTTACAGGCGAGTAAATTTTGAAAATTAATCACCCATTCAGAAATTAATTTTCAAATCTTTTAATCTTTAAAATTTTCTAATCATAAAAAAAAATGAAATTAGCTGCAATAGATATTGGCTCAAACGCTGTAAGGTTACTGATAGTTAGGGTAAATGAAAATCCAAACGACAAAGAATTATTTAAAAAATTAGAATTTGTTCGTGTTCCAATTCGCTTAGGCGATGACTCTTTTAAATACCAAAGAATCAGTAAAGAAAAGAATAAAATTTTCAAAAAAGCAATGCAATCATTTAAATTAATGATGGATGCTTTTGAAGTAGATCATTACATGGCTTGCGCCACAAGTGCCATGCGTGAAGCTGATAATGGAAAAAAAATTGCAGAAAAAATTTATGATAAATGTGGCTTAAAAATTAATATAATTACCGGGGTTAGAGAAAGTGAAATTATACTTCGATCCATCAAAGATTATTTTAAACCAAATACCAATTATTTAACCATTGACGTAGGCGGAGGAAGTACCGAATTAGCAGTAGTTAGAAATGGTAAAATGTTAAACTCTGCCAGCTTTAATATAGGAACTGTTAGAATGGTAGATGGAGCCGTAAATGAGAAAACGTGGCTAACTATAGAAAGTTGGGTAAAACATAAAACAGAAAATATTCCAGATTTGGAAGCAGTGGTTACGAGCGGAACAATTAATAAAATTTCGTTTATGCTGAATCCTGAAAATCCTGAAAATTTTACCCGTGAACAATTGAAAGCTTTTCACAGAAAAGTAAGTAAAATGAGTATCATGGAACGCATGGATAACTTAAAATTAAATCCAGATAGAGCAGACATTATTGATGTTTCGGCAGATATATATTTACGCATTTTGAACTGGGGAAATATTGAAATTGTGCATGCTCCAAATGCAGGTTTGAAAGATGGGATTTTAAATGAATTATACGATAAATTCTACTAAAAACAAATGAATAAAAACTTAGAATATTTGCAAAATTGCATTGGTAAAAGCACCAACGATGAAGGATTGGGTGCTGTGAGCAAATGGATAAATGGAACATTAATTTTTGCAGAAGAAGGCCATTTAAAACTTACTTTTAAAGTACATGATACTTGGTTAAATCCGGCTAAAACATTTCATGGTGGAATGGCAGCTACTTTAATAGATGATGTAATGGGAATGACCGTTTATAGTTTGGGAAATGAAGTTTTTTATTCAACCATAAACCTTACTTTAGACTTTTTATCGTTTGCACTTGCAGGCGATGAAATAACAGTAGAAGCAAAAGTAGTACGTAAGGGAATTAGCGTAATAAACATAGAAGGATTTATTTATAAACGAAAAAAGTTATTAGTAAAGGCATCCTCTAATTTAGTAAATAGCGGGATGAAAGTTTTTTGAAAATTCGGAGTTCGAATTACCAAAAGTGCTAAGTAAATTATTTACATATTAAATCAATATCAGAAAAAATTGCCTTTTACAACTTGCTATTAATAATAATCTATCAACTATCAACCACCAACTAAACACTATATGTGCATAACTTGTGTTTTGTAACATCACTTGCTCGGCTATTTTTGAACCTTTACGAAAAGTATGAAATTTATAGTAAATAGTAGCACGCTTTTAAAGCACTTATCAATGATTGATGGAGTAATTGTAGCAAAACCAATTATTCCAATATTGAATAATTTTTTATTCGATATTAAAGATGGTAATCTAACCATTTCATCAACTGATTTAGAAACCACCATGACCACCAGCATAAAGGTAGATGCAAGTGAAGAAATTTCGGTAGCGGTTCCCTCAAAAACTACTATCGAATTATTAAAGCAATTGCCCGATCAACCTTTGGCTTTTTCTATTAATTTAGAAAAAGGATCAATGGAAATAAAATACGGAACTGGAAAGTTTAAATTAACTGTTCAAAACGGTGATGAATTTCCCAAAAATCCTGAAGTTGATAGCGACCAATCATTTACTATACCTAGTAGGGTATTGCAAAAAGCAATTACCAAAACTGTTTTTGCAAGTAGCAACGATGAATTGCGTTTAAATTTAACAGGCGTTTACGTTCAGTTATTCGAAAAAAGTATCACGTTTGTTGCAACTGATGCAAACCGTTTGGTTCGTTACACTAGAACTGATGTAAAGCCAGGTGTGGAAGAAAGTTTTATTATGCCTAAAAAAGCATTGAATTTATTGAAAAATTCATTGCCATCTGATTTGAGCGAAGTAAAAGTGAACTTCAATAAATCGAATGCGTTTTTCTCATTCAGTGATTTCAGTTTAATTTGTCGTTTAATCGATGAAAAATATCCTGATTACAAAGCAGTAATTCCAATTGAAAATCCTAATAAACTAACAATTGATAAAGGTGAATTCCAATCAGCTGTTAAGCGTATATCAATTACTTCGAACAAAACTACTTATCAAATTCGTTTAAAATTTGTAGGAAGTGAATTAACAATTAGCTCTGAAGATATAGATTATGAAAATGAAGGTGTAGAAAAATTAGCTGCAAACTTTGAAGGCGAAGACCTAGAAATAGGTTTCAATTCAAAATATTTGGGCGAAGTTTTAGGTGCCATTGATTCATCGAACATGACATTAGAAATGAGCCAGCCCAACAGAGCAGGAGTTATTATTCCGTCTGAAACTGAAGACGGTGAAGATATTTTGATGCTAGTAATGCCAATGATGTTGAACAATTACTAATTGTAAAATTATAACTTATATAAAAAAGCTTCCTTATTATCATTTGGAAGCTTTTTTTATTTTCAAAATTTATAAATCCTAAAAAAATGAAAAAGTATTTCCATTTGTTATTTTGTTTTGTTTTGAGTTTTAATGCATTTGCTCAAATAAAACCTACGTTAACTAAAGTAGTGGCTGGACCCATGTTAGGCTATGCCGAACATAAAGAATGCATGGTTTGGATTCAAACAAGTTGTTCTAAAACGGTTACTTTAAAATATTTGGAATTAAATGGTTCATCGGAAGGCGAAATGACCATTACCAATAAAAATGAAAACATATGTTTACCTTGGATTTCTAAATTTGTAATTTCCGATTTGAAACCAAATACAACTTATACTTATGAAATTTTATTGGACAAAAAGTTAATGAATTTTCCGTACGATTTGCATTTCAAAACTAAAAAAGTATGGGCAGAATGGAGCAAAGAAGACGCTTTTGATGTGAATTTTTTATTAGGTTCATGCAATTATGTAAACGATAGTTTGTACGACAGACCTGGAAAACCTTATGGTCAAATAAGTGATATTTTCAGTAAAATGGCGGAGCAAAAAACTGATTTTATGCTTTGGCTTGGCGATAATACTTATACCCGAGAAGCTGATTACACCAGTGCTAGTGGTATTAAGTATCGTTATTTACACACCAGAAGTGATGTTAGTTTACAAAAATTATTAAGTCGTCAAAATAATTATGCCATTTGGGATGACCATGATTTTGGAGAAAATGATGCCAATAAAACCTTTGATTTAAAAGATGTGAGTAAGGAATGTTTTGTGAATTATTGGGGAAATAAAACTTATGGTGAAAATGGCAAAGGAATTTATTATAGTTTTAAGCAAAGTGATGTGGAGTTTTTTATGTTAGATGACAGAACTTTTAGAGATGAAAGTGAATTAGAAGAAGAGAAATTTCCGCATAAAACTCAATTAGGTGATGTTCAAATAAATTGGTTAAAAAATAAACTGAAACACAGCAACAGTACTTTTAAATTTATAGCCGTTGGCGGACAATTTTTAAATACGGAAACCAATAAAGAGTCATTTAATTTATACAAACGTGAACGTGCAGAAATCATCAAATTTATTGCAGAACAAAAAATAAGTGGCGTTGTATTTTTAACAGGTGATAGACACCATACAGAACTACTAAAATATGAACCAAACAGCCAACCTGATTATATTACTACTTATCCGTTATTTGACTTAACCAGTTCCGCATTAACTGCTGGTCCAAGTAATATTTTAAAGACCAAAGAAGCTGAAAATCCTTTTAGAGTTGCTAATACATTAACTGTTGAAAATAATTATTGTGGAATAAAAGTAACGGGTTCGCGTGGCAATAGACAATTGCAAATTACTTGCTATGATAAAGGTGGAATTGTAAAATGGAATCATTTGATTAATGAAAGTTTATTGAAGGCAAAATAAAAATGCAAACATATTCTAAAAGCCAATTGGCATTACGTAACGGACAAGATAAAGATGAAATTTGGGTAGCTTATAAAGGTAAAATTTACGATGTAACCAAAAGCCGCCTTTGGCGAAAAGGAATGCATTATGAGCATTGGGCAGGACAAGATTTAACAGCGGAACTTGCCGATGCACCTCATTTAGACAATGTGTTTGATAAGTTTGAATGCATAGGTATATTATTAGTCTAGTTAAAACTCAAAAAAATACTTTATTTATTTACAAATATTCATAAAAAAAACCTGCCTAATAAATTAAGCAGGTTTTTTTATTTATAGCTAAAAGCTCTTTTAACTATTTATTGTCAAATGATTCTTTTAAAGCCATTAATCCTTCAACGTCAGCAAATGTTGATTTTTCGTTGCTTTCATTGTTTTTCTTAGTAGCTTTAGTAGCTTTATCTTTTTCGTCAGTCTTCGTTTTTCTTTCGTCAACTTGTTTTACTTCTACTTCGTTTTTCCAAACAGCAGTATGTGATAAAACGATGCGTTTGTTTTCTTTGTTAAACTCAGTTACACGGAATTGTAAAACCTCATCTTCTTTGGCAGTTTTCTTGTCTTCTTTGTAAAGTTGTTTAATTGGAGCATAACCTTCTACACCGTATGGTAAAGCAATGATTGCACTTTTTTCTTCAACTTTTAAAATAGTACCTTCATGTACTGAACCTAAAGCAAACAATGTTTCAAAAGCATCCCAAGGATTTTCATCTAATTGTTTGTGTCCTAAACTTAAACGATGGTTTTCATTGTCTACTTCTAAAACTAAAACGTCTAATTCTTGGTCTTTTTTAACAAACTCGTTTGGATGCTTGATTTTCTTAGTCCAGCTTAAATCACTTACGTGAACTAAACCATCAACACCTTCTTCTAATTCAACGAATAAACCGTAGTTAGTCATGTTTCTAACAATACCTTTGTGTTTGCTACCAACTGGATATTTTGCAGCGATA